>CALBZH010000603.1 GCA_937889795.1 uncultured Syntrophobacteraceae bacterium
CTCTTTCCCTACACGACGCTCTTCCGATCTTCTTGATTGGGGCGCCACCCTTGGAGAACGGAAGCAGTTGTTGGGTCAGATCCTTCGCGCGAAGAGCGGCTTGCTCCGCTGCAGACAACTTCTCCGAGGCTCTTGCCTGGTCCGTGATATAGGCCATGGCCAGGGAGATGTTTCCCATGATGGCCGTTAAGATGTTATTGAAATCATGAGCGATTCCTCCAGCAAGTGTTCCGATGGCCTCGAGCTTGTGGGCCTGCTGCAGCTGTGACTCCATGCGCAAGCGCTCGGTGACGTCGTGGATCATCACAATGGTCTTGTTAAACTTGTCTTTAACCGGGCGAATCTTGATCAGGACCAGCTTTCCATTGAGATTAAACGGCCGGTTGTCAGTCGAGCACTGTGGGCTTGAGCCGTCGGAGGTCAAATACGATCGGACTCGATCGCGATCCGTGTCTTCAAAGAACTCGGAGAGTCTCGAGCCTAGCAAGGATTCTTCCGGGATTCCAATCAGGGCACTTGCGGTAGGGTTTGCGTAAACGATCCTTTCGTCCGCTACGGTCTCAAGGATGCCTTCTACCATGCTTTCCAAGATGACCTCGAAATGCTTTTTTACGGAAAGCAGCTCAGAAGTGATCTCCCGTGGATGCACGTTCTCAAGCCCGAATGTGCCCGCCCTATTGCAGAACCTGATTTCCTGGTCTGCCTGCTCCAACGTCTTGAGCACATGGCAGGACAAGGTGGCGAAGGGGCCCTTGGCAATGCAAGCATCGGCTCCAAATTCCGCAAACCTGATTTTTTCTTCTGCGGCGATGCCCGAGAGGATAACGACAAAGACATTTTCGAGCCCAGGCATCCTGCGGATGATGCGACAGAGCTTATCACCGCTGATGTTCGGCATGATGAGATCGACGAACATCACATCAGGGATCTGCTCCTTCAGAAGATCGAGGGCAGCCAGGCCGTCTTCAGCGGTCCAAACCTCATGGCCGGCGTTTTGTAACAACTCCTTCATGTACTTCAACATGACAGGGTGATTGTCAACAACGAGAATCTTCTTCATGGTGATCCAGTCCAAACTGATTCATGCGGGTGAACCGAATAAAATGGAAGCTGACGATTGTTCCCAGTGTATTAGGATTGGCTACGCAATGCTGTGTCAATTGAGCGCTCGATGGCCAGCAATCCGAGGCTGATATGGTCTATCGCTTCGTCCGAGTCGAGCGGTGCTGCGTTGTGCGCACTCATCTCGATCTGTCTTGCCGCAGATGCGATGTCGTGCAGCTCAAAACTCAGCGCTGCGCCTTTGATCGAATGCGCTGCCGCTGCCACTTGCTGCAAATTGCCGGTGTGAATTCCATTTCTGATGCAACCTAAGTCGATCCAAGTCGTGGACACGAACATCCGGAGAAGCTCTACAATCGTCTCCGGTGGCAGCCCAATCGACGCGGCCAGCGTCTCTACTTCGAGCTTGGCTTCGACCGAGTGGATGCCCGATGAGTCCGTTTGCTGCCCTAACGCTGTATGTCCGTGGTCAATCGAGTGAGCTTCCATTCAGGCGAAATCCTTTACGCGGCCTGCTTTAACCTGCTCCTCTTGAAGCAATACGTGCAACAGAGGTCCAAATGGATGTTTTGAATCGTTTGGTTTTGCTAAATGTCGGCGTCCATGTTGAGTATCGGAACACAGAAAAGAATGCTTGAACCGAAATGACCGCAGTCAAGCGTCCGACGGCAGCGAAGTCGGCGAGGGTCGGGCGGAGAGTGGCTGGAAAAAGGGATTCTGCAGATGAGCCAAGAAAGGATTAGACGGAAAAGGGAACTGCAATGTCTAAACTTAGGGAGTTTTCTCGCCCAGAAGCTCGCGGACGAGCTGGAGCAGTTGATCGCGGGAAAACGGCTTTGCCAACGTTTTCAGTGCTCCAAAGCCTATGGCGAACTGGAGCGAGGAAAAACCCTCTGTTTTAGGACTGCCCCCCGAGATGGCGATAATCTTGACCTCGGGGTACTCGCGGCGAAGCTCCCTGATGGTCTCAAGGCCCTCTTTCTCGGGCATGAAAATGTCCGTAATCACGAGGTCGGGGTTATCCCGGCGATAAATCGCTATTCCTTCTTTGCCGTTGGGAGCATCGAGCACATCATAGTGGGATCTTTCCAGGATTTGGCGGATCATCTGTCGCAATTGATCGTCGTCATCAATCACAAGAATGCGTTTCATCCGGATTGCAGCTCCTCTAAGTTCGAGCGTTCCCTCAGGAGAAACATAACCTCTCCACTGCACGATGCGGGGGGCGAGCCAAGCGACCGGCTCTTGGCCAGATAGCCCCCCCAGCCTTGTCGTCTTCTTTATACCAGTTTATTGAATCCGTTAGTAATCAAATGTGGAAACTGCGGCTAGCCTGGCTGTCCCAGTGACGCCCCAGTAACGTTTGATCTCCCCGATGGACTCAGCGTAATTGCTGGGGTTTGGCTCATCGGTTCATCGGAAGCCAGTGCTTCTGTGTGCGGAGCACACTCATCGACAACAAGAGACTCCCCCCTTCCAATTCAACTGAGAAGGGGGAGCCTTTTTGGGGGTGCTGTTTGGGACCTCGAATTCCTTATTGAACGACACCCCCGTGGGGATCTTGATCTTCCGGCTTAATCCGACGCTGCTGTTGCGGGCGTTGTTGGAGTTGCTGCTGTCGCTGCTCCGGGAGCTGCTGCCGACGATCCTGCATCTGCGGCTGTCGTTGCTCCTGCATTTGCTGCATGCGATGCTGATCCATCTGAAGCCTGCGGTTTTCCATCTGTTGCTGACGAAGGTCCGGCGCACTCTGTCTTCGGTCCAGCATCTGACGCCCACCCTGTTGCTCCCTCATTTGCTGACGCCGCTCCTCCAGTGGTTGCCTGTGCTCCTGTTGCGTGCCCAAACCTTGCTGACGATAATCCTGTGGTTGCGATTCCCGAGAGCGGCGTCTTTCTTCGAGCTGTTGTTGTCGTGGGTCCATCAATTGCTGGCGTTGGTCTCGAGGGCTTACGCGCTGCTGCTGATTCTGAGTGCCGATGCCCTCGCGTTGGCGACGCTGATCCAGTTGTTGACGTCGTTCTTCCATCTGTTGCTGACGTCGGTCTTGAGGGCTCAATCGTTGCTGCTGACCCTGTAACCTTTCATCCTGGCGCTGCTGGCGCAGGTCTTCCCTTTGTTGCCTCAGTTGGTCGAGACGTTCTCGCTGAGGACGCTCGGGTCGGATTTGTCTCTCGGTCTGACCTGAGGCTCCGCTCTGTCGCAGATCCCGTTGCTCGCGCAAGTTCTGGCGATCCTGCAGACGTTGCTGTTGCTGCCCCTGGCGCTGCAACGGCTGCTCAGGGGCTCTCTGCGAGCGCTCCTGACGGACGAGCTCCCTTTGTTGCATCCTCAGCTCGGATTTAGGACGATCCACTTGATCCGCGGGAACCAGCCTGTTGGTGAGACGCGGTCGCTCAACCCTGGCATTGGTTGCGAGCTGTCCTTGCCGGATCCCCCGAGAGTCTCGCAGGACCCTGTCCCCCTGAAGTCGCTCACCGCGAAATCGTGCAGCGAGCTGCTGATTCCGGTCGATGCGCTCCACCACGGAACGATGCGGTTTGTTCAAGACCCTCGCATCGGTCACGTTGAATCGCTCGCGCACCGTGTCGAAGTTCCGGATGACTCGATTGTTGATGACGGGCGAGGCATGATAATTATTGATGATGGTGGTCCGGTTGATGTTTGTCATCCTCACCCCGTGATATCCAAAAGGACCATGTCCCCGATAGAAGTCATGGTGGTTGATGAACACGCCATGGCTCAACCAGTGCAGACCCCCGATGTTGATGCTGATTCCAGGAAGACTGACGCTTGCCACGGCGAACGAAGCTGGTCCCCAGTAGCGGCGACAGTAGTAAGGCTCATACGGGGCGAGAGGCACCCAGCCCACGTAAGCATCCGAGTATAACCAGGACACACGACCGGGGTACCATCCAAAACCAAGTCCCCAGGCTGGTCCCACCGATACGCCGACGCTTACTACGGGGGGGGCCCAGTACCAATAGTTGCCCACATAGAGCCAATTTCCATAATGATGGGTCACGTACCCGAAGGGCTCATATGGGATCCAGCACTGGTCACCGTAGTAGTCGAACCATCGGCCGTAGGTGTACGGGCTCCAACCCGGTGCGACGTTGGCGGGGCGCCAGAGGTTGCGATACTGGCCCTCGTATTGAACCCGCTCCCACCGCCCATTTTCTTCAAGCTCGTATGCTTCGTCTTGAAGCTGGGGTGGCAAGTATTCGTAGGAATCCCCTTTCACTTCGACGCGCTTGGTCCAGACATCATCGCGGGAGATGTTCCAGTCATCCCAGGTTGCATCCACGTTGCCGTCTCCGGATGTCACCTCGCGGCTGTCAGCAATGAGCGAAGGCGCCCCGGAGGCGACTTCGTAGCGCGATTCGTTTTTTGCGTGGATGAAGTCGACGGTCCCCTTGAGGGCTATGACTTCAACGGACTCGTCCCCCACATAAAGGTCAAATCGGGAATCGGCGGGCGCCACGACATAACCGAAAGGCGTGGTCGCCTTCACAATCGTCTTGACTCCTCGGTTATAGAACCGCACCATCCCTGATGCGACGTCCACTTCAGTGAGATCGTCCTCCAGTGCGATCCCCTGGATCTGCGTGTCACCTCCAATGCGAATCCAGGTATTGTTGGGGATCAATATCTCGGCCTTGCCGTCTTGATCGGAATAAAACGAGTCCTCGGCGCCGAACGGGGTGTCCTTGATGGTGGCTACCCAATCCTTGTCTTCGTAGACATAGCGAAGCACTTGTCCTTCCGTATGGGAAAGCCGGCCCACCATGATTGGCTTTCCGTTCTGCTGCTGTCCGGTGCCCTGCTGTTGCTGCTGAGCAAATAGTGTAGGGCCTGAGGCAAGGACAAGCACACAGGTGAGCCACATGATTCGAAGCGGGTTTTTCATCGGATCTCCTTTTCCTCCAATCGTCTCTTTTTCAATACTGAGGGGTGCCGGAATGATTCATACAGCCCTCAGCCAATACACAGCATAAAACCGGCATGGCACTATTTTCATGAAATTTCATGACGGGCATCTAGCTTAAAGGCGCGGTTCGTTCGACGTGGGACGATATAGGCAATATCCATTCCAAGGTTTGCGAACTCCCTGAGATCCAAAGATCGACACACCCTTAGAGGCGAACGGGATCGATCATGGCTCAAGAAAGAGCAAAGGGAGGCTGTCCGAAACGAGGTATCCTTCGGGAGTGGGATAGATGCGATCGCTCGCCAGGCGAATCAAGCCGTCTTGACTGAGAGCAGCAAGTGTCGCATCGGTTTGTTTGGATTGCCTGAGCAGATGCTGAGAGATGCCATTGGAAGTTCGAAGGCCCAATGACAACTGCTCCAGCCAAATCTGATCGGATGTGAGTGATTCCCTGCCGGCTACGGGGAGCTCGTGGTGTGCAAGCGTCTCGCAATAGCGCTCGACAGAGCGAACGTTCCACCATCGGTCGCCCGCCAGGAAGGAATGGGCGGAAGGTCCTAAGCCCAGATAGGGTGCGTGACTCCAGTACTTGCTGTTGTGGCGGGATCGCATGGCGTCTGACCGGGCGAAATTGGAAACCTCGTAGTGTCGGTAGCCATTCGCCATCAAGTGCTGGGACGTGTATAGGAATAGCCTTCTTTCTTCCTCTTCGCCGAGGAGTGAAAGCTTGCGGTGCTTCAAGACGTCATTCAGTCGTGTGTCGGCTTCACAAGTAAGCAGGTAGCAGGAAAGATGTTCGGGGTTGAATGAAAGGGCTGCTTCCAGTACTGCTTTCCATCGCTCCAGGGGAGTGCCGACCCGAGCGGGAATTCCCATGATGAGATCGACCGAGATGGACTCGAAACCGGCCTCACGAGCTTCACGCAAGGACCTTCTTGTCTGATCGGCGGTATGTCTTCTGCCCAGGATTCTCAGGTCCTCCTCTCTGAAGGACTGAACGCCGATGCTCACTCGGTTGATGCCAAGCGACCGATAGAACGAGAGCCTGTCCAAAGAGAGGTCGTCTGGGTTGGCTTCCAGCGTGATTTCCACGTCTGAGTCAAAACGGAATCGCCGAAACGCGTCACCAAGGAGGGAGGCCAGGGCTCCTTCCTCTAGGAGACTGGGGGTTCCGCCCCCCAGGTAAATGGTGTCAAAAGGAGGAAAAGGGCCCTCGTACTGCTCCATCTCGAGTCGGACCGCCTCGATCCACTCGCGGATGCGAGAGGGGTCGGGTATGGAATAGAACGCGCAATATGAGCACTTGGACCGGCAAAAGGGAATGTGCAGATAAAGCCCTGAAGGCTGACTCTTATTCATCGCCCGTCTTGAGCACCGCGACAAAAGCGCTTTGAGGGATGCTGACCGCTCCAACCTGTTTCATCCGGGCCTTGCCCTTTTTCTGTTTTTCAAGCAGTTTGCGCTTGCGGGTGATGTCGCCACCGTAGCATTTGGCGGTCACATCCTTTCTGAACGCGGAGATGGTCGAGCGCGCGATGATCTTGCCGCCGATGGCACCCTGAATGGCGATTTTGAATTGGTGCCTAGGGATTTCCTCTTTGAGTCGGTCGCAGACCTGAACGGCCCAGTCGCGTGCGCGGCTGCGGTGGACGATCAGCGACAGCGCGTCCACTTTTTCGCCGTTCACGAGAATGTCGAGCTTGACCAGATCGCCGTCTCGGTTGCCGATGAGCTCGTAATCGAACGATCCATACCCTTGAGTAACACTCTTCAGCCGGTCATAAAAGTCGAAAACCACTTCCGCGAGTGGCATTTCAATGCTCATTTCGATCCGCCCCGGTGTCGGGTAGGTGAAGCGTGAGTTGACGCCTCGCCGTTCCATGCAAAGCTTCATCACCGCCCCCATGTATCGCTCGGGGATTAGGATGGTGGCCTTGATAAACGGCTCAGCGCCTCCCTGAATGTCCATGGGATCCGGGTAGTAGAGTGGGTTGTCCACGAAGAGGATGCTGTTGTCCTTCAGTCGAAATTCGTACTGAACGCTCGGTACCGTCATGATGATCGACTGGTCGAATTCCCGCTCGAGTCGCTCCTGCACGATCTCCAAATGAAGGAGTCCGAGAAAACCGCATCGAAACCCTTGCCCCAGAGCAGCCGATGAATCTTTCTGGTAGACGAGCGAAGCATCATTTAATTTGTATTTTTCGAGGGCATCCACGAGGGATTGGTAGTCGTCGGACGAAATCGGATAGATCGACGAAAACACCACGGGCTTCACTTCCTTGAAGCCCGGGAGCGGAGTGGCGACCGGCTGGGCATCCAGGGTGATGGTATCCCCGACGCGTGTGTCGCTGATGTTCTTGATCCCCGCAATGATATAACCGACGGCTCCCGCCATGAGCTCCTTGCGGGGCTCCCTGCCAATCTTGAACAGCCCAACCTCCTCCACTTTGTAGGTTGCCCCCGTATACATGAGGCGGATCACATCCCCTGGGCGCAGGACGCCGTCGAACACACGACAGCTGATGATCGTCCCCCGAAAGGGGTCGTAGTGGGCGTCGAAGATCAGCGCGGAGAATGACTTCTGGGCATCTCCCGAGGGAGGTGGGATGCGCTCCACAATCGCCTCAAGGATGTCATCGATGCCGGTGCCTTCCTTGGCGGAGCAGAGCACGGCGTGGTCCGAATCGAGCCCCAGCTCCGTTTCGATTTGCTCCTTCGCCATTTCGATATCCGCGGAAGGAAGGTCGATCTTGTTGATCACCGGGATGATGGTCAGATCATGCTCCATGGCGGCATA
>CALBZH010000604.1 GCA_937889795.1 uncultured Syntrophobacteraceae bacterium
TTCCAGGCCTCCTCCTTGCGGCAACGTTGATCGTCAATGGGGTGCCCCCAGTGGAAGGCAAGGACTCCGACTCGTACCCTTCCATCCTGGGTCCCTGCGGGCTCGAATTCCCACGGGACCATGGGGATCACCCGGAACATCGTACCGAATGGTGGTACTACACGGGTAACCTCCAGTCGGCCGACGGTTCGCAGTACGGCTATCAACTCACGTTCTTCCGCCGCAGGATGCGGCCGCCGGAGGAAGATAAGCTCTGGGAGTCGTCTTCATCCGCTTGGCGGACTTCTCAGCTCTTTCTGGCTCATGCGGCCCTTACGGACATCACCGGAAAGCGTTTTGTCCATGCAGAAACCATCGCCCGCGGAGCACTCGGGATGGCAGGCGTCCGGAGCGAATCCTCGGCAACAACGGTTTGGGTCAGAAACTGGTCCGCTCGGATCACTCCTGATGTCCACTCGCTGACCTCAACCGCAGGCGCCTTTTCCCTGGATCTTACGCTCTCGTCGCTAAAGCCACCCGTCCTCCACGGAAATGGGGGCTACAGCCTGAAAGGTGGGACACCTGAGCGTGCCAGCTGCTATTATTCTCTCACGCACCTGGAAACCGTAGGAGTCATCGTCCTTGACGGAAGAACTGTCCAAGTGAGTGGGAAGAGCTGGATGGACCATGAATTCAGCTCGGCGCCGCTCGATGAGGGGCTCGCCGGATGGGATTGGCTCAGTCTGCAGCTATCCGATGGAACAGAGCTGATGGTCTACCTGATGCGTGAAAAAGGGGGAGCCACGAGCTCGGTATCCAGTGGGACCTTCGTTCCACGAGCAGGCAGCCCGGTTCACCTCACCCGGAGCCAGATTGAAATCCAAGTTCTGCACCACTGGACCAGCCCAAAGTCGGGGGCCAGGTACCCCAGCCGATGGAACCTGCGAATCCCGACCCTCAGCCTCGACCTTGTCGTAAGCCCCAGTTATGCGGATCAGGAGCTGATGACCCCGGAGAGCACGGACATCACCTATTGGGAAGGCAGCGTCAGTGCCGTCGGCAATGTGAGAGATCAGAAGGTAAGCGCCAAAGGCTACGTGGAGCTGACCGGATACGCCCAGTCCATGGACGCTCGCTTCTGATGATAGAGTCTGTCTCTACCCCCGTTTCGTATCCTTTCACAAACCTTCAACGTCTTCTTTGAAACCCAGGTTTCCCAGCCACGTAACAAGCTCCCGTGCCTCGCCGGGAAGAAGGGGATAGGTACACATTCGGCCCAGCCAGTCCTTGATCAACATCTGATCTGCCCCCACATGCCGAACATAGCTGGGCACCAGAGGGATTTTGCCCTGCCCACCGGGCAAATCGATCACGAAATGCGGCACCCCGAGTCCAGAAATACGATTCCGTAGTCCGTGCAGAATCTCCAAGCCCCGATGAACGGGAGTACGAAAATGGCTTGTCCCTCGCGTAAGATCCATTTGCATCAAGTAATATGGCCGGACGCGAAGCCTCAGGAGGCGCTGGAAAAGCTCAGCCAGAATGTCGACTTGGTCGTTAACGTCTCTTAAAAGAACGGTCTGGCTCCCCAGAGGGATCCCGGCGTTGGCAAGGAGCGTGCAAGCGGCTACGGACTCCGGAGTGATTTCCACGGGGTGATTGAAATGAATGTTGATGTAAAGCGGATGGTGGCGAGCCAGCATCGCTGCCAAGTCTGCTCCGATGAGCTGGGGCTGGAAGACGGGTGCGCGAGTCCCGATCCGGATAATCTCGACGTGTGGGATTGTGCGAAGAGAGGCGAGGATTGCATCCAGTCGGTCAGCAGGGAGAAGCAGCGGATCCCCCCCAGAGAGCAGTACGTCACGCACCTCAGGGTGTGAGCGAATATAGGCAAGTCCGGCCTCCACGAGTGCGTCGGTCAGGAAGACGGGGCTGCCCCATCTCCGCTTCCGGGTGCAGAAACGACAGTGGGCTGCGCAAACCGAGGAGACCAACCAAAGGACACGACTCGGATAACGGTGAACCAGATTGGGAACGACGGACAGGGCCTCCTCGGAAAGGGGGTCCTGCAAGCCTTCGCAGTCCTCGATCTCTGACACGTGGGGCACAATTTGACGCCATAGGGGGTCTTCAGGGCGCTGCACCAGATTCATGACGTAGCGGGACGCATGAAACGGGAATCGCTCCGCAACGCGTTTGGGGCCGGTCGAGTCTACCGACCACCGTTCGCAGAAGCGAGCCAATTCGTCAGATGGTTTCCAATTCATTCTCTCATCCGGAATCGTCAAGGCAAGTTGAATGCGTGTCGTACCCTTAGCAGGTGACCAGCCCGCAGGAGAGTGCTTCCAAAGCGAGCCCCGCGGAGACCTGATCCGCCCGGCTCTGGAGGAATAGCAAATACTCCCTGGATTTGCCAGCCTCCCTGGGCCTTGTTTTTTGGTTTATGTGCGGTGCCTCTGAAGCCGTAATGAATGAAGGAATCAAATGCATGCCTTCTTCCAGCCCATCAGTCGCATGGACCTGACGGCATGAGAACAATCGTGGGGGAAATCATCGAATGGCGGAGCTGACTAGAGAGCAATTACTATACGCGGTTATCGCGGGCAGAGGTCCGGCGCACCTTATCGGAGTAGACCTTTCCAGAATGGATCTCTCCAATGCCGGATGGCTCATCGATGCCGATCTTCGCATGTCAAATCTCTCGCATGCCAATTTGAGCGGATCGAATCTAAGAGGGGCTCGACTCGAAAAGGCGAACCTTGACGGGGCCGTGCTGGCGGTGACGAAGCTGGACGATGCCGACTTGGGCAACACCAAGCTTACCGTGGCCAATCTCAGAAAGGCCAGCCTTAAGAACGCTAATCTTGCGGGCGCCCGATTGATCGGCGCAAACATGGTCCAGAGCAATCTCGAAGGAGCCAACCTGGAAGGGGCCGACCTGGAGGGGGCGAATCTCGAGGGAGCTTGCCTGCGCAACGCCAATCTCACCGGAGCCAATCTACGACTGGCAAACCTGCGGACAGTGGAGCTCGACCCGGGAGCGCTCTCCATCACCGGTGAGCTGACGGATCGGGACCAAGCCGATACGCTCTACCTCTCCAAAGGTTTTGACGGTTCGGTCAATGCCGTGGCGCTCGTCGATGTCATCCAAATCCTTTGCCTGGCACAGTCCACCCTCCGCATCCATGTCACGACCCCCAACGACGAAGGCTCCATCTACATGAAATCGGGACGTGTCAAGCATGCAGAGAGCACGACCCAAAAAGGAGAGCCCGCCTTTGTCGAGATGCTTACATGGCAGAACGGCACATTCCATACGCTTCTCCTGGAAGGCGAGTTCCCGACCACCATTCAGAAGCCGTTGGAGCATCTCCTCGTAGAAGCCCTCCGGCAACAAGATGAACGATCTTTCGACAGTAACTAGAGCCTTGGAGCATTCATTGTCGCTTTGGTGACATCACTGAGGCCCAATACTTGCATATAGTTCATGTACAAGCCTCGTTGACCGTCGATCTAGTCGCTGCTCGATTGTACTGGGTGATTTCAAAGAGTCAAAAATAAGAAACGGCGGCGGATTCCAAGTAATGCTTCGGAGACCTCCTGCCGATAAGCAAGCTCGGAAGCAACATTCCATACTCAGACATACGGTAGCTCTGTTTTACCTGATTCTTTACACACCAGGGATACAAACCATATCGCCAACTCGAAGGATGAGCCAGTAATGAACCTTATTTTGACACAGAACGAGACCAACAAGCTGGAGGATATCGTCAAGCGTGAGCTCATCAGCGCCGGCGCTAACCACGTGATTATTGTCGATATATCCGGGAACCTCATCTTCGAGCGCGGCTCCCTTCAGGTGGCGGATATCCTTTCCCTGGCGGTGCTGCTCGCCGCAAATTTCGCGGCAACGGCAGAAATCGCAAGGCAGATTGGCGAGACGGACTTCTCGCTCCTCTTTCATAAAGGGGACAAGACCAACATCCATTTCAGCAAACTTGGAGCCAATCATATTATCATTACGCTTTTTGAAGACAGTGTTTCGCTGGGACTGATTCGACTTCGGTCGACCAGCGCCATCCAGCAACTAGCAGCCATTCTTGACGGACAGGAAGGGAAACAGCGGTGGCCTTCATAGATCTGGGCAAGCGCGAAATTCAGGTTAAGGTCGTATATTACGGCCCCGGTCGTGGCGGGAAAACGACAAACCTGCTTATGGTCCATGAATCCATGTCCAAACAGGTTTGTGGAAAAATGGTAACCATCGACACCAAGGGAGACCGAACGCTCTTCTTTGACTTTCTACCCCTGAGCCTTGGGAAAGTCCTTGGCCTGACTGTTCGAATCCAGTTGTACACCGTTCCGGGACAGGTCATGTACAATACGACAAGAAAACTGGTTCTGCGTGGCGTGGATGGAGTTGTGTTTGTCGCCGATTCGCTGAGAATCCAACGGCAGAAGAACGTTGAAAGCATCCAGAACCTTGCAGAAAACCTCGCCGATGAAGGATTGGACATCCGAAAGATCCCGTTGGTCCTTCAATACAACAAACGGGATCTCGCTCAATCCAACGTACCCCTTCTTACTGTCCAGGAGATGGAGGAGGATCTGAACAAGGATCTTGGGGTGCCAACTTTCGAGGCAAGTGCGGTCAAGGGCCCCGGCGTTTACGAAACGTTGCGAGAAATCAGCAAGCGGACGGTCAAGAGCGTTGTACAGAAGGTTCTGGGAGACAAGCAGTAGCTCACGATACGCAGCAAGGCGAACAGTTTCACTCACTGAGTGAAGATCCATTGAACGGGGACGCAGGAGGTCACAGAGCATGCAAGAGTTGAGAATGACGGCGGACAAAGACCAGAATATGGACCTGGATTTGGAGGCATTTGAACACGAAATTGGGAAAGAGATCGACGCGCTTTTCACTCCCGCTGGCCTTGCCGACGAAGCGATCGAGCCTCAGCCCAAGTCCCCGGCAGAGCAGTTTGAGCTTGGAATGGGGAAGAAGTCAGAAGAAACAAAGCCTCCGATCCAAGCTCAGGCCTCAGAGCAGGAGATCTCATTTACGGATTCCATTGAGATCGAATCACCCTTTGAGCTCCCCTCCGCACAGAGCCTGCAGCCTGAGCCCAATCTTGACAACGATCTTGCATTTGACACCGCGGCTCCACCGCCAGTGGAACCCTCACCCGAGCCCAAACAGGAAGCAAATAAGGTCGATGAAATCAGGAAGGCTGTGGAATCTTTTGAAATTGCCTACTTGAGTCTCGACTGGGACTTCTCACCGGGGAATATCAAGAATCTAGCGGGGTCATTGGATCGTCTCGAGGAGCATTGCCGGCGCGCCCACGAAACAGAATCCCTTTTCAAAATCCTTCGCGCCGTACTGAATCACCTCGCGGCCCGTCCCGACGGCATTCCTGTTGAAGTCAACGAGGTCATGCGCGACGCCCAGACATTGCTCAAGCGGATGCTTCTGTCCGAGGGAAGCATTCAGGCCGACGACAAGCATCAACTGAAGACCATCATCACCAGAGTCCAAACCATCAAGCAAAGAAGTCTCAAGAAAGAAGAGCCGCGGCCTGTGGTGAGCAAGTCACCTGCCCCGCCCGCGAGCGAGCTGCCCGGAGCGGATCTCCGTCCATCCTATGAAATCAAGGAGATGGAAAATGCCGACTATTACAGGCTCGAGCGCATGATCGAGTGGGTCGATGCATCCCGAGAGCAGCTCAACATCATTCATACCAAACTGCATGAAGAGAATGCTCGCCTCAAGAAGATCGAGGAGATCTGTCAGAAGAAACCGGCCCTTGCCCCGCTCGCCAATCGGATCGCCGCCATCGAGGCCAACATTCAGCAACAGGTGAATGCTCTGTGGGAACGGGAATTGGAATGGCACAAGAGTGGGGATTGGCTTCGTGAGATGGTGGCCCGGTATGCGGGTCGAGCGCCGATCGTCGCCACAGCTGAGCCGCCCCGGACTTCTGAAGCCCCTGTGGAAAAGCCCGCCTTGCCGCAGCAGGCTGCTCCAGTCCGCGATGAAGCAGAGAGCCTCCTGCTTCCTGAGGACTTGGTGTGTGAGTTCAAACTTTCGGGGAAGGTCTTCGCGGTTCTGGCTTCGAACGTCGTGAAGGTTGAGCCGGTCAGTCGAAAGAAGCATGATAAGATTCTGAAGAAAGGCTATGCGACACTCAAGGATTTCAAACCCTTCTTCAAGAGCCTCAAGCATGGCCTCTATTCCGCTTGGCAAGGGATCCCCCTTGGCATCCTGAAGAATTATCAGTTCATCCCAATCCCGGCCGAATCCTTGCCGGTCCCCGAACCGTCCGAAAATGTCGGAGGCTTGCTCCTCCTAAGCAACGGCAGCCAGCACGCGATGCTTGCCATAGACTCCACGGACATTGATCAATACGTCGCGACAATCGCTCAGAACGTCAAGGAGGGGCCCGTGTGCGGTACCGCGGAAAGCAAACTGGGCCGGAGTGCTGAAATGGTTAATGTCGAATGGATCCTCGGCGAGCTTTACGGACAGGAACCAGTGGGTCATTGATTTCTGGAGTCTCCTTCATTCAGGGAGGCGGTTCAGACGAGCGCAAGCCAGCAAAGCGCGCTGATGAGCCGCATCCCTGCATGTTTGTTAATGGATCGTCCAGAGAAGTCCGCATGATCGGGAACGTCGTCACACACGTTGCATTCGCCTCAGTGGTTCGTAGCGAGGAGCAGTAAGAGAACAATGGCGTTTTCGAAAGAGCTCTTGCCCTATTACCATCAACTCCAGGAAGCCCGTCTCTATCATGAGCAAGGGATTGCCGACGGTGCGATGGCAATTCTCGAAGATATCCTGGGCACCCTGGAACAGAGTGACCTCGATGCTCCCGACAAGGACGAATTCGTCTCACTCGTCCTTGGGGAACTGCAGAAGATGAAAGGGGGCAATGGCAAAGCGGAGGAGCCAGCTCCGGTTGCCGTCGAATTACCCCAGGATGACGGGATTTCACCTGCCGAATCGTACGATTACGGGCTTGCACTCATGGATGGTCTCTTTTGGGATGAGGCCATCCACCAATTCCAACGTTCCGCCGCAGGCGGGTACCGTATCTCGGAAAGCTGGGAGCTGTGCGGGGACTGCGCGTCCCTCCTGGGCCGATGGGACGAGGCCATCAACTACTACAACATCGTCCACCGGGACCCGGCCACACCCGAAGAGCAGAAGCACAAGATCCTCTTGAAGATCACCCGCTGTTCCCAAACCAGCCGGAAGTCCGAAGCCAGACCGCACCAGATCCCGAAAACACAAGAGACAACGCCGGAGAAAGTCGGAGAGCCGATTGCCTCCGTCTCCTCGCAGCCTCCCGACTTTGTCGCGGCATCCATTTCGTCATTCGACCAGTCGTCGGTGAGCGAGCTTCTTGGATGCACCGTGACCTCGGTAGCCGGACCGGACGGCGACTACCTTGGTGCCGGTCAACGAGCTTACCGCATCAGCAACATCCTGCAGGTTGGCATCACGACGCTCATCGTGGAGCTGGAAGACGAGAGCACGGGCGAGCGCCACGCGGGGCAGACTCCCGCAGCCCCCTTCAGCTCCAAAGTCCCGCGAGAGGCTCTGGTCAGCTGGGCCCATGCTCAGGCCATGCTTGACTCGCAGCATGTCGTCAAGGTTCTGGACGTGGCCGCGAACAACGACATCTGTTTCATCGTGCGCGAGTACCTCCCCATCTCACTCGGAAATCTACTCGCCACGGGTGAGCCGTTTCCCGTCGGCTCGGCGGTCTATATTGCCCATCGCATCCTGCAGGGACTCGGGGACCTCCACT
>CALBZH010000605.1 GCA_937889795.1 uncultured Syntrophobacteraceae bacterium
GAGATATCCACTCGTGACTGGAGTTCAGACGTGTGCTCTTCCGATCTTGAACAAATCGTTCGCGGAAGCCGTCCTCGAAGCCAATACCCCCTTGGAGGCGAAAGGCATCGGTGCCTTCCGGATGATGAGCCTGGAATACGACCGATCCGATGCCCTTAGCGTGCGGCAGTATGTGGACACCTATTTCATGAAAAACGCACCGGCGGTCACAGGGAAGATCGTCCCTCCTTTCCGGACGCGCTGGAGGGATTATCGTTCCACCGTCCTGGCGTTCGTGAAAGCGGATAACGACCCCCGGACGCCCGACCAGAGCCTGGGTGTCAGCTCCATCCAAATCACGTTCCGGGATTGGATCAGCCCCTGGATTTCTCTGGATTACATGGATATCGCGATTGAGGCGGTGCACATCGCGCGAGACCGCCTCACGCCGAAAGTCACCGGAAACCTTGTCGAATCCGTTGGGCTCATCAAGGATGAGGTGAATCAGATGGTCTTGGGCAAGGGGCTCATCGGCAAACAGCGCGACTACCAGATCATCAACGCCGCTCTTACCCAGGTCAACGTCCCCCAACCTCCGCAGTTCCTAAATACATTGACCAAGTCCGTGCGGAACGCCGTCAGCATCCAGCAGAGCCTCGAAAACGCCCAGGCGGCCGGTTTCGGTCCGGAGGACCAGCAGGTCGCCTTCGAGGTCTTCACCGCTACGGCCATGCAGGCTGACACCGGCGTGGAAGTGATCAAGCAGGGGCTTTCGACGCTGCAGCAGCAAATGCAAACGGTTCAGCAGAGCTTTGGCGGAATCTCCGGAGAGGTGGTTCAGCTCAAGACTTCGGTGAGCGCTCTCGGGGGCCGGATGGATGCCACCATCGCCGAGGGCGGTGAGATGCAGCGGCTGCGATCGGATCTCGACACCGTATCTCAGAAAGTCGAGGTGCTTCGCGATTTGGATCCCACCAGCGTGCGCACAAAGCTCATCGAAGTGGAGAGCCTCACCAACCGTGTGAACAACCTGGAGCGGTTCAGATAGGGAAGCGCTCCCCAGGGAGGCAACCATGGGGGACACGGGCTCCTACCTGGAGCTTCTGCAGGAAATCCAGAGCCTTCGAGAAACGGTCGACGAGCTCAAACAGACCATCGGCAAATGCCATCGGGTCACGCTTCGCCCTGTTCACGTGAGTCCGTTTCTGGGGCAGCCGGTAACCGTGGTGGCGACCGTTACCGACGCTTCCGGACGCACCCCCAAGGGTGATGCCCGAATGACCTTCTCGGCCTCGTGGGGCAAATTGCGCTGCTCCGACGGATTCAGCGCTCAGGAAGCTAGAACGGTTACGGCTCGAACCGGCGTGGACGGGACGATCCGCCTCACCCATCTCCCCGACACCTCGGAAGAGCTGTGGGATGTGCAGTCTTCCGCGCTTGAATCCATGCTCCGCCGCCTCGACCCAACGGTGCCAACCCCCCAGGAGGATCTGAAAGGGTTTCTGGAGCTGGCAAGGCAGTACCGCTGGGAGGCCAACGTCCATTTCCGGAGAGCGGTGGACATTTACGTCAGGGATTTTCAACGCCGAGCCATGGAAACGGTCAACACCCACGACCACATGGCGCGCTGGCGCTATCTGGATGCCACCGTCGTGGCTTATGTCCGGGACGACGAGGCGGCGGACAACGTCCCCTCCTCGGTCTGGGGGACGGCCGCCCTGACACTGCAGTTCAAGGACTGGCTCGGTCCGCTTCTGCAGGCACACCTCGACCTGGCAAGCGCGGAGAGCCGGCTGGATCGGGACCTGGTATGGATCAAGGACCTTGAGAAAGACACAGGGAGGCTGGTTGAGACGGTTTACGACCGCATCCGGGACTACGTGAACGGCCAAAGGGGGCTGCTCGGGGAGATCGCGGGGCGAAAGGTTTCGCAGGCCGCCATAGGCGGTTTCCTCCAAGCCTCCATCGGTGACCTGCCGCTGGAAGCCCGGGCAAGCCTCTTCGCCCCCTTGCAGGCAGCCTCAGGAACCCTCGAAAAGGCGGGGGTGAGCGTCCTGAGCGGCTTGGGGCAGGCACGCACCGAGCTCAAGAAGGATTTGAGCACTGCCGTCAATCAAATCGAGACCACCAACCTGGGCCCCATGCGAGACCAGCTCAGCGGAATCGAGAGTCAGCTGCTCGACAAGCCCGGCAGGACAGAGCTTTCCAGTGCGCTGGCCGGAAAGGCCGATCTCTCCGCCCTGGAAGGATTTCGACGGGAGACAGAGGGATCCTTGAAGGGGAAAGCGGACGTCACCGCGCTGGAGGGATTGAGGACGGAGACAAAAACCGCCCTGGGCCTGAAAGCGGATGCGTCGGCGCTCAGCACCTTTCAGTCCAAAATGGAGAGCTCACTTGCCACCAAAGCCGATCTGATGAACCTCCAAAACCTGGCCGCTGCGGTGAACGAAAACCTCCGACTGATCGGAGACAGAATCGGCGGCGTGGAAAGGCAGGTGCAGGAAAAGGTCGGGAAGACCGAGCTTGCCCAAGCCATGGCCACCAAGGTCGATCGAGCGACGTTCGACAGTTATCGCACCGAATTGAATACGGCTCTGGGGACCAAGGTGGACAACGTGACCTTTGAACGGTTCCAGCTCGATGTCAACGACAGGCTCAACAAGAAAGTCGGAACCGATGTTTTCGATGCCGGGATGAGCCGGACCAATGCCGCGCTGGCCGGCAAGGCCGACAAGACCGCTCTAGAGACACTCCGGAGCTCGATGGAGCAGTCTCTGAGCACCAAGGTGGAGCTGACCCAGTTCAGCCAGTATCAGACCGAGGTGAAGAACGCTCTGTCGACCAAGGCGGCAACCAGTGACCTGACCCAGCTCCAAAGCGACCTCACCTTGGCGCTGAGGAGCAAAGTCGACACGGCTACCTTCAAGGTCTTCAGCACGGCGGTCAACGAGTCGCTTCAGACCAAGGTCGACACCGTCACGTTCAGTCGTTTCCAATCGGACGTCAACAGCCGGCTGAGGGTGGTCAGACCGGCGTGATGTGGCCTGCACGATGGGGGGTGGAGTGCATCCCGGATCCACGAGGGGAGCGGCAGTTGAAGATCCAGTTCCTGGAAAACAACATCGCCGGATCGCCGGCGGGCATTCGAGTGATCCAAGCACCGGTCGCCGGCGCATCGCGCCCCGTTTTCCGGCTGGCCTTCACCCTGCGCTTTGCCTTGGGCCCGATTACGGATCGACTTGAGATCGACCCTGACAAGTGCTCCCTCCAAGGCTCTTTCGAGCCGTTCGACTACGACGCCCTCACGATCGCCGAGTCTTCCCTGAAAGCCGCCTTGTCCACCCTCAGCGGGGCTATCGTGGTGACGCTGGATGGCCCGCGCGAGGTCCGTCGGATTCGCCTCTCATCGACCAAGGGGACTCCTGGCCCGAAGACCGTCGAGCTCTATCGGCTGGACGGGGACGTCCTTGCGGAAAAACCTACGGAGGTCGCAGCGGTGGAGAACCATAGCGCCGTCTTCCAGGATTCCTTCACCGACGCTCGTTTCGCCGTTCGAATCAAGACAATGGGTGTGGTTGAGACGGCCCAAACGGACGAACTGGCTGAGCTGCAATTGCGGTCCTATCCCACAACGCCACGGTTGGGCCTTCAGACGCTCAAGCCCCCTCCTGAAGCGTTGTTTTTTTGGCAGACCGCGGGTGAGGTGGGAAAAGGAGCTCCATCCGAGGAAGGCGTGTTCAACGCGGGCAAACCGTGGGCAACCGAGCTGAAACGGCACCTCGATGCACAGATGGAATCGCTGAAAGCGAATCAGAGTAAGGGGGGACTGGTCCCTCCCTCCTGGCTTGATGTGGCCTTGTGCGCCGAATCGGACGCTCCGTGCAGCCTGAAGATCACCCAGTTGGACGTTTCGTATCACCTGGTCGTCGAGTCCTTTTCATCGGGGGCTGAAAAGGAGCTGCTTCGATTTCAAGGCGGGGAGGTGATCGACCGGCAGACTCCGTTTCGGCTTCCCCTCAATGCCCAAGTCAAAACCGCCGAGATACGCATGGCCGAAAGCCTCCGAAGCGAGGCCCTTCTTGCGCAGACGCTCAATGTGGCTCCCTATCTCGATCCGACGGGACGAAAGGAGGGCATCAGTCTCGAAGCCGGAAAATGGGCAACCGTTCGCGAGACCCCCCAAGAAGCCATGTTTGTGACCGGGGTCGCGCTCGCGCTGATGGCGACGCGGGTGAAGACCGAGGTGCTCGTTCAGCTGCGGGAGGATTGGAATAACGAGCCAGCGGGGAAAACGCTCGCCCAGGGGGCTCTCCTGCTGGAAACAGCGGGAAAGCCATCGGTAATGAAAGCTCTCTTTCCGGAGACGCTGATCCTGCCAGCCGCCCCCATCTGGATTCTTGTGAAAGCGGCTCGCGGTCACGCGGTCTGGCTCGTCGGTCCGGGTCCGGAGTCGGTCCATCTTCTCGCAGACGGAGCCGGCGGGAGCCTCCCCTCGGAAATCAGCGCTATCAGGAGCGTACTTCCCCTGCGCGGCTTCATCACACGGTTGGGCGAAACGCAAGCGGCACACCACCAATCCAGCCTCAGGCTGGGCCGCTTCGAAATTCAGCTGCCCGGGAGTCAAGAAGAGGCCGCGACCCACGATTTCACAACAGCCCTGCAGGGGTACCTGTCGGAGCAGCCTGCATCTCCCCTGGTCTCCGATCTCCCCCTTACCTTCAGATCCGTGGCCCAGGGCCTGATCACCGTCTATCCCCCCCGGATCGTCTTCGATTTGTAAGCAAACACCAGACCCTACTCCTCGAACAGAGCCGGATTTGCCTCGATGATGCTCTCGATGGCCGATTGAACGTCGTCCCATGTGTCGCGCGGCTGGGCGTGCTCGATCTCATCGAAGCGCAGCAGGGCTCCGGTCCATTCGATCCCTTCCTTCTCACACCGATCGAGAATAGGAGTAGGTATGGCCTTCAGGGAGATGCTGTCCCAGAACACGGTGATCCGAGGCTCGCCCTCATCAACGATCACAATATCCCCCGTTCGGCCCTGCCAGCCGGAAAAGTCGACTCCGAGCTCCTCATCGAGCGCACCGGCCTTCACGACAACAGCGTCATCATACCGGAACGGCGACAGGGAGATGAGGTCGTCACCAACGTCGAAAAGGCCCTGCTTCCCCTTGACCGGAAAGGGGATGACCGGTCGTACGTCCTCAAGAACCCAGGAATATTCCTCCGGATCGATCTGGTCAACGAGCGCCCCTTCTTCGTCCCCTTGCTGCGCAAGGCGCACGTCTGCGACACGCACGACACAGAGCGCATGCCCGTAGAGAAAAGTGCACCCGTATTCATCTTCGATCTCTTCCATGTCCTCCTGGGAGAAAGCGGGCTTTCCGGAGGAGCAGATGAGAAGATCTCCCCGATGCAGCGTATCCCAGCTTCTTAGCTCGATGGTCTTTAGACCCACCAGGATTTCATAGGCGAATGGCTGTTGCACACTCAGTGCGTTCATGAACGTCCTTTCTTCAAGGGAATCGAGTCCGGGCACGGATGGCCCACCACTCACTCCGGGATGAG
Organism: uncultured Syntrophobacteraceae bacterium; assembly: GCA_937889795.1. Lineage (GTDB taxonomy): Bacteria > Desulfobacterota > Syntrophobacteria > Syntrophobacterales > Syntrophobacteraceae > CALBZH01. The sequence goes on from CALBZH010000605.1 coordinate 5,550, forward strand.
ATCATAGTAATAAATCATGGCATCCGAGCGGGAGATGATGCCGATGACCCGGTTGTCTTGAACCACGGGGAGCCGACCGATGTCGTGCTTGATGAGAATGCGCATGGCCTCGGCGACGCTGTGCATGGGCGTTACCGAGATCACATCCCTGGCCATGAAGGCCTTGACCGGCATGTGCCACTGCCGGGTTTTCACTTTGTTCAGATCTCTTCTCGATATGATCCCCACCAGCTTCTCATCTTCCAGGACCGGCATCCCGGAAAAACCTTCGGCCTCGAGAATTGCGGCGACATCCTTCATGGTCACGCCCGGGGAAACGCTCTTCACGGGAAAAGACATCAAGTCGCTGATTTGCACCGGAAGCTGTCGGTGATCCTTCATGGCCTCGGTAAGCCATGCCTCGATCCCCTCAGGCGACACCGACTTGATGATGGCGGAGCCGGCCCCCGAGTGACCACCTCCTCCAAGGATGCGCATGACAGCCCCGACATCGACGCTGTCGACCCCGCTTCGACCGATCACCATGCAGCGATCGTTCTTAGTATCCCGGAATATCCCAAAAGCGACATCCACATTAACAATGTTCCGGTACATGCTGACTACCTCGGCCAGCCCTGGCGTGTGACCGTCGAGATCCAGCTTGCTCACGCTGACTCGAAACCCGTTGAGCTTGATTCGTTTGGTGTCCGCAAGCATTTTGAACAGGATTTCCTTCTGCTGCGGTCCATAGGTGGGACGCAGGATAGCCTGGATCACCTTCAAATCAGCCTGCTTTTCCAGTAGGTAGGCTGCAGCCCGCAGGTCCCTTGCCGTCGTCGACGGGAAGGTCAGGTGTCCGGTGTCCTCGTAAACCCCGGCAAGAAATAGGGTCGCGAGAATCGGAGAAAGCTCGATGTGCTTCTCCTGAATCGCCTCAACCAGCAGCGTGGTCGCTGCCCCGACAAGGTCCTGGTGGGACCAGGAGGGTGTGATGTCTCCGATCTCAGGGTGGTGGTCCCAGACATGCACTTCAATGTCCGTTCGGGACATGAGGGATCCAAGCCCTTCAAGGCGGTCCCATCGGTTTGCATCCACCACGATCAACCGGTAGATCGCGCCCAGATTGATTTCTCTCACATGTTGGAAATCAAAGATGTCCTTATGGATGGAAAGAAAGCTCCGTACGTTCTGGTTGATGCCAGTTGGGAGAACCGGCTTGGCACCCGGATACAGGAGCGAGGCTGCAACCAGCGATGCCAAGGCATCAAAGTCCGAATTCTTATGCGTAGCGATGAGCTGCAAGCACTGCTCTCCTTATCGTTCGGTTCCAGACGATCATGATCCCATCGGACGGACCAGAGGGAGTGGGCTGAGGAGTGCCGACGAGCGTTCCTGACCATTTCCTTGTCGCTCGACGCCCCTGGATACACAACGATACATCGATAGGATCTCAAGAAATCCTTAATCATGCAATGACCTTTGAAGAATGCACGCAGAGAGGACTCCACACGGGGCCGTCATGTCCCAGCGCGATCGGCAATAATTTCTTCCAATCAAACTCTTTTAACCTTTGCTTGTGCCAGGAAGAACTATATGATCATGAGTGTTTCACCGACGACCGTGGCTGACAGGGTCGCCGCAAGCGTCGCACGAATCCTTGCAGAACCGAATGGCTCCACGTCTGAATCCTCCACCAGTTGCAGTTGATGCTCACAGCGGGAGAAGCGCCCATGGCAGTGACCTACTGGCCTGACGACTATTTGGCCAAGCGATGCTCAGCGGAAAAGGCGATCGGACTGATCCACTCGGGGCAGCGGATCTTCATCGGAACCTCTTGTGGAGAGCCCCAGCATCTGGTGCGAGCGCTCGCGGCCCAGTCGGAGAGATTCACGGACATCGAGATCGTTCGCCTCCTGAGTCTCGAGACGGTCCCGCTCACGATGATCGCCTCGGAAACGTCGACGAACAGTTTCAATATCCGCTCGTTCTATTCAGGATCGGGGATCCCGAGAACCCTGGCGCAAAACCGGCGTTTTTTCACGCCGATCAACCTCTCTGCCCTGCCGGACCTGTTTCGAAGCCGCCAGATTCCCGTCCATGTAGCCCTGGTTCAGGTGTCTCCCCCGGATGATTTTGGGTGGATGAGCCTCGGGATTTCAGTGGATGTGACGTTGGCCGCTGCCCTGTCCGCCGACCTGATCGTTGCTCAGATAAACCCCAAAATGCCCCGTGTTCTGGGACGCAGCTTCATCCACGTCAACGACGTCC
>CALBZH010000606.1 GCA_937889795.1 uncultured Syntrophobacteraceae bacterium
CGGGTGGCCTTCCCGTCAGCGTGCGGGGGCTGTTCCGGCGTCGTCGGCCGCTGGCACTGGCCGGGATGCTGGGAGCGCTTGCGGTCAGCGTGAGTGGCTGCAGCTGGTCGCAGGCGCTGGGGATGGGCTGGCCGGAAGGCATCACCCCGGAAGCGCACCTGAACCGGGAGCTGTGGATCGGCGCCGTCATCGCCTCCCTGGCCGTCGGCGGCATCGTGTGGGGGCTCATCTTCTGGTCTTCGGCCTTCCACCGCAAGAAGGCGACCGACACCGAGTTGCCCCGCCAGTTCGGCTACAACATGCCCTTGGAGCTGGTGCTCACGGTGATGCCTTTTCTGATCATCTCCGGTGAATCCATCCAGGATGTGGTTGCGCTCACGGCAGAATGGGGTGCATACGACTATCTGGTCAAGCCGTTTTCCTATACCGAGCTGAAGAAGCGTGTGGATGCCATCTTTGCGAAATACCAAGATCCCGAAGAGGTCCTTTTCAGGGAGATCGAAAAGCTGAAGGAGCAGGGCTATTGGGCTGAGACGCTCGAAAAGATCGGCATCTTGGAACGGAAGATCCCCGACCTGAAGCCCAAGTGGCTGAATCTCAAGGGGGAATGCCTGCTTCATCTCAACCAGCCCGAACAGGCGGAGCTGTGTTTCCAGCGGGCGATCGGCAAGTCCGATATCTTTCTTCCGGCGTACAAGAACTATGCGGCACTCAAGCTCAAGCTCGGAGACAAGAAAGAGGCGATCAACCTGCTTGAGGTCGCGGACCGGCTGAGTCCCCTGGAGGTGGATCGGAAGATTGGGCTAGGACGACTGCTGTTTCAGGCGGATCGGGAGGAAGAGGGGAAGGCCTGCTTGGAAAAAGCTGTCAAGATCGCGCCTCAAGATGAAAAGGAGAGCTACCTGCTCAAGGTCGCGGAGGCTTACATGGAGGCCGAATGCTTCAATGAAGCGGAGGAGCTTTTCGTCAAAGTCCTGAAAGACAATCCCAATCAAGTTGAAACCTACAATCGGCTTGGAATCGCTCTGCGTCGCCAGGGGAAGCTTGCCGACGCAGAGCGATTCTACTCCATGGCGTTGAAGAGCCACCCGCACAACGCGGCGATCCATTACAACCTGGGAGTCCTGCAGCTCAACCGGCAGGAAAAGGAGAAGGCGCGGCATTCCTTCAAGGAAGCGCTTCGGCTCGACCCCAGCTTCAAGAGGGCCGCCGAGCTGTTGGCCAAGATAGACGCCTCCTGAGCCGGTGTCTGTTCCGCGACATGGTTTGCCCAACCTCAGATCGGTGAAAGCGCCTGATGCATCCATCGGGCCAGGATATCAGGATACTGGGGATCCGTGATGCGGGTCTTGATGCGGCCCGTGCTGGTGTGCTCGATGCGGACCTGCTCGGCGGCAAGCCAGTTGACGCACTGGGCGTAGACCTCATACTCGATGTTCAATCCCCGCTTCCGCATCCCCTCCAGGCTTTCGTTCGGCCATATGGGAAATGGGGCCTGGGCGATGATTGGGCCCGTGTCCTCTCCCTCGTCCACGAAATGAACCGTCACGCCTCCCCACTTGCCGCCATAATGGTAGGTGTCGTCGTAGCCGTGCTGCCCGGGAAAGGAAGGGAGGAGTGCAGGGTGGATATTCAACACCCGCCATTGTCCGTCGTGGTTGAAGTGGGACAGGAAATAAGGCGTCACCAGGCGCATGAATCCCGCGAGGCAGATGTAATCCGGCCGATAACGGTCCAGAAAACCGATCAGCTCACGTTCTGCAAGAAGGAGCCGGGTAAGCTGCTCTCGACGCACCGATGGGTCTGGATTCTTGAGGATACGTTGTCTGCGGTCGATTTCGTCGAGATCGCAGGGCAGTTGGGCCGGGCTTAATCCCGAGGGCTCCTGCCCACGCCGCGCCCTGTAGTCCACCACGTGAGTCGGAATGGAGGCTGTTTGTGCGCGCACAAGACCGTAGGCATCCTGGTTGTCGCTCACAACGACAACAACCTCGGCGGCCAAATCGCCTGAGCGGGAGCGGTCGATGAGGGCCTGGAGGTTCGTGCCTCCCCCGGAGACCAGCACTCCGAGACGCAAGGTGCGCTTTCTCGCCTCCATGCAATGACTTTCTTCGGACGTCACCATCAGTTAAAGTGACGTACCGCGTTATGAAACAGCAGCATTCCCAGTCCCTCCTCGGGACACGGGCGTCCCTGACGCCGGAGGATTTCCTTTTGAAGGGTCCAATCCGGATGATTCGTCCAGTGGTTGTAAGCTTCGGGATGGGGCATCAGGCCAAAGATCCGGCCAGTTGGATCGCAGATTCCCGCCACGTCATCCAGAGAACCGTTCGGGTTCCAAGGAAATTGACCATCGGCCGGACTTCCGTCCGGTGCGGCGTAACGCAGCACGACCTGTCGATTCTCCACGAGCTTTCGGAAGGTCTCGGGCTCGGCGTAGAATTTGCCTTCACCGTGGCGGATAGGCAGCTCTAACATCTTGATTTCGCCAGTAAAGACGCAGGGGGAGGCTGGCTCCGCCGTCAGATGCACCCACTGGTCCCGGAAGGAGCCGCAGTCATTGTGGATCAGCGCCACTTCCCGTCTGAATTCCCCTCGCTCGAAGCCGGGGAGAATCCCCAGATTGACCAGCACCTGAAATCCGTTGCAGATTCCGAGGACCAGGCCACCCTTGTGCACGAGATCGAGCAGGTCGTCCTTCAGTCGGTGCTTGATCCGCATGGCCATGATGACGCCCGCCCCGTGATCGTCCCCCCAGGAAAAACCGCCTCCGACGACGAATATCTGAAAATCTCGGAGAGAGACCTCTCCCCCTAGGAGACCGTTGAGATGCACTCGGTCCGTTTGCGCTCCTGCTCTGTCAAGACAGTAAGCGGTCTCCAGATCACAGTTCAAACCGAACCCTGTCAGAACCAACGCTCTGACCTTACCCATGGCTGACTCCACGATACCTGTTAGAGACTCGTTGGCACTGTTCCCTGTTTCCAGATGGCTTTCAGGGATGCAATCGATGCGTTGACAAGTGTGCTTCCGGCTTGGCCAACGATCGTCAGGTTGGGCTCCGATACGATCTCTCCGACGCGTGCGCAGGGAAGTCCCTCGAAAAGCCGCTCGAAATCCTCCCGCTTGTCTGGGCCCACGGTGACCAGGAACCGTGCGCAGGATTCGCTGAACAGAATCTGATCGTCACGGAGAGGCCCCACCATCGGTACGCGTCCCAATTCCAGGCGGATGCCGAGAAGGCCGCCAAAGGCCATCAGGGCAGCATGGGTCGCAATGCCGCCACGGTAGATCCCGTGGCACGAAGCCATGAGCTCGGAATCGATAGCCTGCTCGACCCGTCTGTACAAGCTAAGGGCAGCCCCCGTGTCCAGCTTGGGAGCATTGAGTCCCACATGTCCGAAAAGGTCGTAATACTCGGATCCCCCCAGTTCATTCGCCGTGTCTCCGAGAACGTACAAGAGATCGCCCGCAATCTTGGGCTCCATGGTCAGACTCTTGCGAACCATCGGCACAATGCCGGTCGCCGTGAATTGCATCGTCGGCAGGCCGGACACCTTGTGACGCTCCCCGAATCTTCCGGCGAGATGACCATCGACGTACATGCTGTCCTTTCCGGACAGGAGCGGGATGGAGTAGGCGCGGCAAATGTCGCGCAGTGCCCAGTTGGCCCGCACCAGCTGAGCCGCTTTGTAGCGTCCGTCTGGATTGCTTACGGGGTCATATTGGATACTGGGCCAGCAGAAGTTGTCGACGCCCCCGATCTCGTCAAGCGTGGCCCCCACCGCAAGCAGTCGTCGAACGGATTCATCCATGGTTGCGGCCATCATGGCGTAGGTGTCGATCACGGAGTAGGACGGGAGGAGACTCTGAGCGACGGCAAGCCCCCGGTTTGATTCAAGAACGGGTCGAAGCACCACGGCGTCGTTGGGGACGTCTCGCTCGCGTCCGGTCATGAGCTTGACCGTGCTGCCGCCCTGAACCTCGTGATCGTACTGGCGCTGAATCCATTCCCGGGAACAGACGTTGGGCTGCGCCAGCAGCTCGATCAGCAGGCTTTGGTAGTCTTTAGGCGTGGCCATGACCGGCTCGTGAAGCCCCCTGAATTCGGGCGGAATCCAGTGCGCGTCGAACTCCCATTGGGGGAAGTCCTCGGAGAAGAAGCTGAGGTCAAGGAAGGCGGCCGTATTACCGCGGTAGCGCAGGTGGAGCTTCCCTGTGGCTTCGTAGTGGCCGATGACGGTGCTTTCGACCTCGTGTCTTCGGGAAAGCTCCATGAATCGGCCTTCACACTCCGGCGGAACAGCCACTGTCATGCGCTCCTGAGATTCCGAAACCCATATTTCCCAGACATCGAGGCCTTCGTATTTCAGCGGTACCTTTTCGAGATCCACCAGCGCTCCGCCGGCGAACTGAGCGGATTCTCCCACGGAAGAGGAAAGGCCGCCGCCCCCGTTGTCGGTGATGAAGGAGATGAGCCCCTCATCGCGTGCCTCCAGGAGAAAGTCGTGCATCTTCTTCTGCGTATAGGGGTCACCGATCTGGACGTGGCCGGCAGGCGTGTGCTCGCTGTAGATTTCGCTCGAGGCCGTCACCCCGTGGATCCCATCTTTGCCCACACGACCTCCACACATGACGATGAGGTCGCCCGACCGGGGGCACTTCTTCTCGGCCGGCTCGCCTCGAACCTCTTTCGGCAGGATGCCCAGACAGGCGACGAACACGAGGCATTTGCCCAGGTAAGACGGGTGGAAATAAAGATTGCCGAAAGGGGTTGGAACGCCGTGCTTGTTCCCGCCGTCCTTGACGCCCTCGACGATACCATCGAGCAGGCGACGCGGATGAAGGTGGGGTTTCAGAGGCCCGGCATAGTCCCGCGGCCCGACGCAGTAGCCGTAAAGCCCGGCAACCAGCCGCCCACCTTTGCCCGTGCCCATGATGTCCCGATAGATGCCGACAATACCCGTCAGGGCACCGCCGTAGGCTTCCATGTTGGAGGGACTGTTATGGGTTTCACCCGTAATGGCGTAGTGATGACTCTCGTCGAAACGGGCCGCGCCGGCATTATCCCAGAGCACGGAGACCACCCAGTCCTTTTCCTTCTGGATCTCGAGGGTGGGGGCTTCGATGCAGGTCTTGAAAAGACTATTGACCGTCTGCGCTTCACCCGTGATGAGGTCCCGGTAATGGAATTTACCCCGGAAGGTGTTGTGATTACAGTGGTCGCTCCTCGCCTGAGAAATGGCTTCAAGCTCCACATCGGTCGGAGCGTCGAGCCCCACCGCCTTCCGGGCCTCCCGCACCTCGGGGCGCAGGAAGTATTCTCGAATGACGGGTATGTCGTTGGGATTGAGTGCCAGGTTGCGCTCCTGGCTCAGGAGCGCCAACGCCTCGTCGGAAGGGATTGGTATCTCGGCCACAGCGGGGGAATGATCCAAATGCACCCGCGGCAGGATGACGCCGATGCCCGTCTTCCTGTCCCATTGCGACGCCTCGTACACGCGCCATTGCTGAATGATGTCGTTGGCCAGGAGCTCCCTGGCAATGGTTTCGGCTTGGCTGCGGTCAAGGGCCGCGTCGCTCAGAAGATAGAGTCGTGAGGTATACGCGGCCGCGGATTCCGGCAAAGGGGCTCCCAGGGTGTCCGAAATGGCTTCCAAGGCGACGCTGCCGGCCGTATCCCGCACACCGGGGCGGAACCCGACCCACACCGCCCAGTCGAACGACTCGGCGAGAGGCTCGAAGCTTGAAACCTGAGTCACGGGATTCGTAAAAATCTCGTTCCGGACGGCCTCCATTTCCTCGTCGGTCAGAGTCACATCCAGGGTCAGAACATGGATGACCCTGGCTCGTCCGACGTGCCAGCCGAAATAGTCGGTGATCTTGCGACAGAGACTGGCGCCTTCAGGATCGAACAGGTGATCCTTGAGGGTGATTTCGAGTCTTTTTGGCATTGGCGGTCTCTTGTTTTACGAGAGTAAGAACTTAAGGGCGATCACAATGAGGATGACCCCACCGATCGTTTCCATGCGCTTGCCAAACCGTTCGGAAAGACGGTTCCCGAGCTTCATTGCAGACCAGGTCATGGCGCATGCGGTGACCCCAATCCAGATGGCGGAGACAAGCAAGCTGTGTCCCAAGATGCCGATGCTGAAGCCGACGCCCAGCGCATCAAGACTAGTGGCCACCGAGAGAGCTACGAGGCTCATGCCGCGAGTGGGATCGGGGCATGCCTCCACGTGCCGCTCCTCGTCGGCTTGGAAGCTCTCGTAGGCCATCTTGCCGCCGATAAAGGAGAGAAGTGCAAATGCAATCCAAGGACCTCCCTGGCGCACGAAACCGACGGCATTTTGCCCGATGAGCCACCCCAGGAGAGGCATGATGAACTGGAAGAGGCCGAAATGAAAGGAAAGGCGAAATACTTGGCGTGGACTGCAGAACCTTGTTCCGACGCCCATGCCCACCGCAAACGCATCACATCCTAGAGCGGCAGCGACCAAAGCTGTTTCTAGTGCTTGCAAACAAGTCCCCCTGCGCGCCTGGGCTCAGGATGAATCGGGTCGATCGCTTTTCCTAAACGCACTCCGCGCACGTCCTCATGAATGGTTGCGGATTCTGTTCGGAGACGATCCTGAGTGACGCTGGCCGTGCTCGGGAAGGGCTTCGTCCCGCTAGCTGTAATAGCAGCTAAAGATGCTGCTGAGCGCTTCATACTGCCCGGACAGGTCCGTGAGCAGTCGTTCGGTGTCGCGCTCAAGGTTCAGAAACTTCACTCCCATGCCCCGAGGGCACAGTGGGTCGTTGGATCCGTGGATGTTGGTCCAAACGACCTCCCCCTGAATCTCGATGTCGTTTCTGAGTCCAGGAAAACGCAGGATCAGCCGCAGTTTCTGGTTGAGCGCAGCCGGCTTTTCACATTGAACCAGCATGCCGCGCTCGTTGAAATGCAAAGACGAGCCCTGTCCCGGCTGGTCTCCGATGTAAAAGATGACCTGACAGGGAGCCACCTTCTCTTGCCCTTTTTCCTTCGATGCGTCTTTGTCCGGCTCGGCCATGGATCGATTTACCTCATCGCAATGTTGCGTGGAAGGTTTCCAGAACCCTCTCGGTCAGTCGGCTGTGAAGGGCGTTCACTTCTTCATCGGTCAGGCTTCGATCGGCCGCCCGGTACACGAGGCGATATCCGAGGCTCTTCTTGTTCTGCCCGAGTCTTGCGTGCCTAAAGATATCAAAGACTTCGATTTGCTCCAATAGCGGCTCACGAAGCTCCTTCATGAACGACAGCGGCTCGAGGACAGGGACGGACGCGTCCACCACAATCGCCATATCCCGGGCCACTTCGGGGTACTTGGGAAGCGGTTGATACATGGGGTGAGGCTTCCTCAGAGCAAAAAGTCGATCAAAATCCAGCTCGAACAGATAGGGAGCCTGCTTCATGTCAAAGGCGGCCGCCACCTGAGCATGGACGGGTCCAAAGGCGCCAAGCCACTGCTGTCCGCAAAAGACCGATGCCGAAAGACGGGGATCCAGGTAGGGCGGAATGTCGCTTGCGCGGTAGACGATGCCGTCAAGGTGGAAGCATGCCAGAACGGATTCCACAACGCCCTTGGTGTCTGTCAGATCGACCTCTTCCGGCTGACCGTACAACGGATCGGGGAAACGTGCACCGGTCAATGCGCCCGCAAGCCAGTGAGGCTCGTCGGGCAACGGAGCCCCTTGCTTCGGGAGAAAGATCTTGCTCAGCTCGAAGATCCTCAGGTTATCATTGCGGTGGTCAAAGTTGCGGCAAGCCGTCTGCAAAATCCCAGGGATCAAGGTGGTGCGCATCACCCCCTGCTCCTCGCTCAGTGGATTGCGCACTCGAACGGGCTGTAGTCTTGGGTCTTCCGCATTGAGGTTGAGCTTTCTGATACTGTGCTCTCCGATGAAGGAGTAATTGATCACTTCGCTCAGCCCAAAAGCCTGCAGGAGGTCTTTGACCGTTTGACGGGCGCGCTGGTATGGATCTTGAGGAGACGAATCGAGGCTGCTCATTGGAAGCGTCACCGGAATCCGGTCATAGCCAACGAGACGGGCGATCTCCTCCTGTAGATCCACTTCACGGGTGAGGTCGGGACGAAAAGAAGGCGCTACGACGGTCACGCGATCGTTTTCAACACGCATGACCTCGATCTGGATCGACCGGAGAGCGTCCGCCATTTGATCGCCGGTGAGCTTCGTGCCCAAGAAGCGGTTCGCTCGGTCGACCCGGAGCGTGAGGCGCGAGGGCTGGTGCGGGCGAGGATAGACGTCGATTCTGCCCTCCGCGATGATTCCCCCACCCACTTGGGCCATGAGCTGCGCGGCGCGGTCAAGAGCCCGAATCGTGCCCTCGGGATCGATACCCCGCTCGAACCGGAAGCTCGACTCGCTCCGAAGGCCTAGCTTTTTGCTGCTGCGCCTGATCCCCGTGGGGTCAAAGTAGGCGCTCTCGATGAGAACCCGGGTCGTATTTTCCGTGATTTCCGAATCGAGGCCGCCCATGATGCCTGCGATCGCGACAGGACCGACGCCATCGCAAATGAGCAGTGTGTCATCGAAGAGCTTTCGCTTCTCACCGTCCAGCGTCGTGAATTCCTCACCAGCAAGGGCGCGGCGGACCTCGATGCGGTTCTCCCGCAGCAGGTCGTGGTCGAATGCATGGAGAGGTTGTCCCTGCTCCATCATCACATAGTTGGTGACATCGACGATGTTGTTGATGGATCGCACCCCGACGGATTCAAGCCGCTTCTTGAGCCAATCGGGCGACGGACCGATGCGTACCCCCTCGATCACTCGGGCTGAGTATCTTGGGCAGCCAACGGGGTCTTGAATCGTTACGGAGGCAAGGGAGTCGACCGCGGGTCCCGCTTCCACCAAGGAGCAATCTGGATGCCGGAGGGGCTGCTGGCAGATGGCACTGACTTCCCGGGCGATTCCGATGTGACAAAGGCAGTCTCCACGGTTCGGGGTGACGCCGAGCTCCATCCGGACATCGTCAAGACCCAGAGCCGTGGAAAGCCGAGCTCCGATTGGAGTGTTGGGTGCCAGGATCCAGATTCCACTCGCATCGTCCCCGAGCCCCAGCTCTTTTTGGGAGCAGAGCATCCCTCCGGATACCTGTCCGCGGATTTGAGTCGTCTGGATGGTCATCCCATTCGGAAGCTTGGCACCGGGCAGTGCCAAGGCAGCCACTTGGCCCGTCGCGACGTTCGGGGCTCCGCAAACGACCCGGTGAGTTGTGGATCCATCCCAGACTTCACAGAGCCGAAGCTTGTCGGCATTGGGATGCGGCAGCACAGACTGGACTCGAGCGGTCACAATGTGGCTGAGGGTTTCGCTCTGCCCATGTACCGCCTCCACTTCAAGACCGACCATGGTCAGGCGGTCGGCGAGCGCCTCAATGTTAAGCGAGATGTCGATGTAGTCGCGGAGCCATTCCAGGCTGATGATCATGCTGCAAACCCCTATGAAAGTGAAGCGCCTCGCTGTGTCTGCTGGGTTCTCGGTACTGCGTTGCGATCAGGGCAGCCACGACCGAAGAACCGAAGCCGCTAGCCCAAGCAGGGAGTATTTCTTTATGATTGTGGACATGGATGCGCTGATCCACAGCGCGGCGGAAACACCCGGGCTGTGAATCGGCTTAGAATTGGCTCAAAAACCGGAGGTCGTTTTCGAAGAAGAGGCGTAAATCGTCGATTCCGAATTTGAGCATGGCAATCCGTTCGATTCCCATCCCAAAAGCAAATCCCGTGACTTCCTCGGGATCATACCCAACCATCTTGAAGACCTCGGGATCGACCATGCCCGATCCCAAAATCTCGAGCCACCCCGTCTGCTTGCAGACCCGACAGCCCTCTCCCCGACACATGACGCACTGAATGTCCACTTCCGCGCTGGGCTCCGTGAACGGGAAGAAGCTCGGCCTGAACCGGAGCCCGATGTCAGGGTCGAACATTTGGTGGACAAACGTGGTCAGAATGCCCTTGAGGTCACCAAAAGAGATGTTGCTTCCCACCATGAGCCCCTCAACCTGGTGAAACATGGGCGTGTGGGTGACATCCGAGTCGCAGCGGTAGGTCCTTCCCGGTGCGATAACGCGAATGGGAGGACGCCGTCTTGCCATCGTCCGGATCTGGAGCGGTGACGTGTGGGTCCGCAGCACCACGTCGTCCGACACGTAAAAGGTGTCTTGCATGTCCCGCGCCGGGTGGTCCTTCGGAATATTCAGAGCCTCGAAATTGTAATAGTCCAGCTCGACTTCCGGGCCTTCGACGGATTCGAATCCGA
>CALBZH010000607.1 GCA_937889795.1 uncultured Syntrophobacteraceae bacterium
GGGTTGTGGATGCGGTGAGCACTTTCAGTGATGTTGAATATTCGTGGGATGTCCATTGCGATAAATTTCCTTACGGCTGTGAATAGGTTCGGTCAGGGCCTAACAGATGGATGTGTAGAGAATGCTGGAGTGCAACCCATCAAACAGTCGCTCCGCTTCGCCGTCGCTTGCGTACTGATTCAGAAGCTCGGCGTCGTCTCTCGTTAGCCGCTGGAGGATCCGATCGATCTCGTCCTCGAGTTGATCAAAGGAATAGGACTCAGGCAACGAGGCGGTTTGCAGTGCATTCCGGAACCCTTGAACAAGGGTTAGCGACTTGTGCTTCTGTGACTTGGCTCAGGCTGCCTGAGAAAGTCGTGTATTTATAGCATGCCAAAATTTGGAAAGAGCCTCGTCCTTGCCGTCAAAATAGTCCTCAAAGAATCCAGCTTCATTCAGTACTGGTGGATATGAATAACGTTCACCTTCATCTCCGTACTCTGTAATCCAGGTTTTCGGCTCTCGCGGATCAATGACCTCAAAAAGATGCGAAGGGTAAAGGTAAGGTTTGCCGGAATCATTTAATATCCGGTAATCATCCGCTTCAATCCCAATGACGAAATACGGTTGATCCGGCGTAAGATCCGGATAGTCAGGATTTTTTTCTTTCACCTGAATCCGTGCCCTCTCAATGAGCGGAGCTTGCTTGTGGGTTTTTGAGGTGCATTTTGAGCCGGAACTCCGGAACCGGCATCAAAAAACGGCACTCTGAAAGTTCAATCGCCAGGGTGCAGCGCGCTCTTTGACAAAAAGTCATGGTTTTGGACCGATTTCGGGCATACCCCTCCTCTAAAGGCTTGAGTTTTGACTCACGTTTGAGGCTCCATGAAGAACCCCGTTAGCCACAGGACAACCGATTGTAGAGGGCATGGAAAGCTCCAAATCCCGGACAATGACGGCTGAAGAGCAATTTCAAGCGACGGCCGGTTTTGACCAGCCTGGCAGCGAGGTAGATGAGCTCCTGCATCACCGTTTTGATCCTTCGCCTCTTGGCCGGATGCCTCACGGGAGACATCTCTCCCAGGAGTCCCATCTGTCCGATAGCTCTCAAGATATTGTAGGCGAGCCCCCCAAGGGTCAAGATCAGGGCATTGGTTGCAAACTTCCCGGATGGGAGTCTCTCGAGATCCATATCGGTTTTGATTTCGCTATGGAACTGCTCGCTTGCGCCGTGATCCTCATAGAGCCTGATCACATCCTTTGCAGGCGTATCGAGAGTGGTCCACCACCCTTCAAGCTCGATCTCAGGGGTGAGGAGAAGCTGACCCCGCTTGTCTATGGTCCTCTCTATGGCTCGCATCACCCTCTTCACCTGACAGGTCTTGCCCTCATGGACCTGCCGAACATGGACGGTGAGAAGCCCAACTCTCTTCCCTGCTCGAGGAGTCGTGACGGAGCCCTCTTCAAAGATCCTCCTGGCCCATTTCTTCTTGTTTGCCCTGCGGGGGTTCCATTTCACGATGTAGCTCACCTTCTCGTGGCTTGAGAGAGTCACACGAGTTTCCAGAGCGTCATGGGCTGAGTCGAGGCGAACCAGGAGCTTTTTTGAAGTGAGGCTTCGGGCTTTCTCGATCACTCGATTGAGATAGGGGATGAACTCACATTGGCTGTGTTGCTTTCCTTCTCGAAGCTCGAGCTCAAGGCACCAGCCTTCCCGGCCAAGGTAGGCTGCTATGGGGGCATAGCCGTCCTCTCCATTGTAGATCCGGGAGACTCCCTCCTTTTTCGTGTTGGAATTATCCATGGCAAAGACATCACAGTCCAAGGGAACGTGCCCGGTATCGAGAGGAGTGATGAAGACTTCGGCCTTTTTCAGGAACTCCGCCGAACAACTGTCGGCAAGGGGGCGCAATCCCGATGCAACCTCATCGAATCTCTGGCGAAGGGTTTCAGCCGAAGGGATTCTCCCGATCCCGAGCGATTGCCTGAAGTAGTCATCTTCTCTTCTATTGGTAATGGCCTCATAGTCGCTCTGCCCCAAAGTGAGCAGCCCCACATAGCTCCTTATGATATCGTCAAGACCGATTCCGCTCACTCCCGGGCTCAGAGGGAAGGCCTCTTTCGCCTTGGCAGGCAGGGAACAGAGTTTGTTTAAACAAAGCCCCACGAGGGCAAGCCCGGAGTGGGAGGTGTAGAATTCCTTGTCCGACTGTTCGATGATAAACCGTTTCATGCTTCACCTCTCAAGTGAGTTCTTGTGAGGTGACAATATTCCATAATTTATACGCAATTTCAAGTACTTAGTTAGATAATGATATATATACCATATTTGTACGCTCACGGATTCAGGATCAAATAAAGTGGGCTGCTGTTGTGCAGCTTGTTCTTATCCGCCTGTGGTTCGTGCCGTCGCCATGCCCGCTCCCACCATTAAAAGCATCATTAGAACCACAAGGATTCCTTCTTTCATTGAGAATCCTGAAAACTTGGGAGAATGCCCGTTTTCTCTTTTCTTGTTGGGCTCAGTATCTCGCATTGTTTTGCACATCTTTTTTTAAATTTTCATTTGGTATCGATAACTTGAGACTGCGTGAAGCTGGTGGGTTTATCCCGCACTTTTTTTGTACCAATACGAAGCGACAATTCCCCAGATAAAGTTCAACAACACGACCAACACCGGTGTCAGCGTTCCGAACCCTAGCCCCAACATTCCTTTACCCATGTTTGGAAACGCCACAAAGAGCACAAAAGCGGACGGCAACAGGCTGAACAGCGTGCCTTTAAGGGCTAATCGTTTTTTCAAGAAAGGGATCATGAATAGTAATCCCCACATGCCGCCCCATACGAGCCTCGGATAAAGCCAGGTGGCGGTGAATTTCGGCTGCAGACCAATGCCGAGCGCAGGCGTAACGCCGAGGACTCCCAGCACCCAGATGTTCATGCTGTCTATCAGTGCGCCGACAGTTCCGCCCGTAAAAGCGCTGCTGATCTTTCTTGACATCATAAATCCTCCCTCACGAGTGCGCAGCATGCGCAGCCCACTTCCTATGACGATGAATTCGCTGATTTCATGCCCCAACACAGCCGCCGGCAAGGATAGGAGACCGGTGATCGCAGCGGTGACCAGACCCCCGATTACCAAAGCCGAAAGCGCCAGGTTCTGATTCACTACGGATT
>CALBZH010000608.1 GCA_937889795.1 uncultured Syntrophobacteraceae bacterium
GACCACCGAGATCTACACTCTTTCCCTACACGACGCTCTTCCGATCTCCTCGAGGTCTTTCTGGGGCACGAATCCCACACCAGGAACTGAAGTCAGCACCATTTCATTCAGGGGAAAGGGGGCTAACCACACCCTTTCCCCTTCATCGCGTTCGCGAGAAAACAGCCTCCAATCCTTGATGAGGAAAAGTTGGGATACCCTTTTCACTGTCGGGATCCTTGGCCTTCCGTCTAGAATCCATCGATAATCGTTGTGAAGTCGAAAGCTCCTTCGGTATAATGCGTGCCATTTCCATGGGATGGCCGCAGCCAACGGGTAATCCGAACGAAGTCCGAGAGGGGGGAGCATGCCCAAGATCTTGATTGCCGACGATGAGCCTCAAGTCCGTGAGATGCTGGAGCAGACCTTGGAAGAGCTCGAAGACGAGGGAGTGGAGCTGATCACGGCCGGCAACGGAATGGAAGCCCTGGAGGCTCTTCGCCAGCACCGCCCCGAGCTTGTCTTCATGGATGTTCTGATGCCGAAGATGAACGGGCTGGAAGTGTGCAAGGCAGCCCGGAACCAGCTCGGGCTCCGGGATACGCATATCGTTTTGCTGACGTCCCAGGGTCAGGATTACGAGACTGGGCAGGCGGAAGATGCGGGAGTGAATCAGCAGCTGCAAAAGCCCCTCGACCCCGATGTCGTCTACGATACTGCCGCGGACTTTCTTAGACGGTGACTCCAGCACGAAACGGAAGACCATGATCCGTATTTGGCGATTGTCGCTCGGATTGACCCTGCTCTGCCTGACCCTCTGCCCGAGTCCTGCCGCGGCCGAGGCACCGACCGGCGTACCGGTTTTCTGCTACCACCGGTTCGGGCCGGTAGTCGCGGACAGCACAACGATTACGACGGCCGTTTTTGAATCCCAGGTCAAATGGCTTGCGGACAATCATTACACGGTGATCCCATTGCGGACGGTGGTCGACTGGCTTCGAGGTCAGGGACCTCCTCCTCCGCCGCAGTCCGTGGTCATCACCGTGGATGACGGTCATCGGTCCGTCTACACCGAGATGCTCCCCGTGGCGCGGCGATATTCCATTCCGGTGACCCTGTTCATTTATCCGTCCGCCATCTCGCACGCGCCGTATGCGATGACTTGGGATCAATTGAAAGAGCTGAAGCAAACCGGCTTGTTCGACATCCAGTCCCACTCCTACTGGCATCCGGACTTCAAGCGGGAAAAGAAGAGGCTAGCTCCGGCCGCATACCAAAAGCTGGTGGAAGACCAGCTCAAACGATCGAGGACTGTCTTGGAGGAAAAGTCCGGATCCCCCGTGGACATCCTCGCGTGGCCCTTCGGGATCTACGACGAAGCCCTCGAGCGGGATGCCGCCCAGGCTGGCTTTGTGGCCGCGTTCAGCATCGAGGGGCGCCATGCCACGCCCTCGGATCCGTTGATGGCCATACCGCGCTATGTCATTGGCAACGGGGTCGGCCCCAAGGCCTTGCAGAGCATCGTCTCGGGCCGAGCCATCGGGAAGACGCCGACCGGATACGCTCGATAGGTCGTGGCGACTGCTCACTCCTCATGATCACAGGAAACAATCCATGCCGTCCGTGTTCTTGCGAGTTTTCGTGTTGGGAGCCATGGTACTTTTTGCCGCATCGACGCACGCCTTTGAAGGAACGGTCGTTGACGCGAAAACGAAGCAGCCTCTCCACGGGGCCTCCGTTACCGTGGGCGACCTTGTCGCTCGCACGGACAAGGACGGCCGCTTCGCCATTAGCGCCGATGGAGACCTGATCCGAGTGCGTGCCCCCGGCTACAAGCGGCAGGATTTTGCCGCAACGTCTCTGGACCAGGACGCCCCGGAGCTCGCACTGGCGCCCTTTCAGGTCAACGCACTCTACTTGTCCGTTTTCGGCATCGGCGATACCAAGCTCCGGGATGGAGCGATCGAGTCCCTGAAGGCGAACAGGATGAACAGTCTGGTCATCGACGTGAAAGGTGACAGGGGACTGATCCCCTTCAAGGTGGACATCGCCTTGGCCGCGCAGACCGGCGCCCAGAAGGTGATCACGGTCAAGGACATGCCTGCGCTGCTTTCGAAGCTCAGGGAGCAGGGAATCTATCTCATCGCGCGCATCGTCGTGTTCAAGGACGATCCCCTCGCCGGAGCGAAGCCCGAATGGGCGGTATCCATGAAGCGGGGCGGGCCTTTTCGGGATCGCGAGAAGCTGCGCTGGGTGGATCCCTTCAGGAAGGAAGTCTGGGACTACAACATCGCCATCGCCAAGGCCGCCGCGGAAGCCGGGTTTGACGAGATCCAGTTCGACTACGTGCGCTTTCCCGACAACAAGGGAGCGGTTTTCTCCCAGCCCGCTACCGAAGAAAGCCGCACGCGGACCATCACCGGATTCCTCCAGGAGGCCCGCAAGGCCCTTGTTCCCTACAACGTCGTGGTCACCGCCGACATCTTCGGCTACGTGCTCTGGAACACCAACGACACGGATATCGGGCAGAAGATCGAGCCGATCCTGGAAGCCGTGGACGTCGTGGCACCGATGCTCTATCCGTCCGGATTCCAAGACGGCATTCCCAAGTACCGCAACCCCGTCCAGCACCCTTACGAGGTCGTTCTCCTGAGCCTGAAGCACGCCAGGGAGCGCACGAACACGACGCCCGTCCGCTTCCGGCCCTGGCTGCAGGCGTTTCGGGATTACGCGTTCGGAGGCAAGGCCTTCAACGAGCAGGAGATGAAGACTCAGGTCAAGGCGGCGGAAGACTTCGGCGCGTGGGGCTGGATGTTCTGGAACCCGCGCAATGTCTACCCCAAGAAGTTTCTCGACTGAGCCACTTTTCGCGGGAGGGGCTGTAAGATGTCGGTGCTCGGGTTTCTGCCAGTCGGTGTGTCCCTCAGGCGGTGCTCGGTCCCTGCTGGGCGTTTCCGGATGCCCCGGTCCAATCCGGCCGTGCACACGGGTGGTCATGAGGTGCTGGGCGTCGAACAGGCTCGACGTCTTCCCGACCCGACTGTGTGGCTGCTGCTTCTCCTGCTTTGTCTGAGCGCCTGCGGACCGACCACCCTTTCGTCCCCGACCCCGGCGGTCGCCCCGCCGAAGCCCCGGGATGTCCATCAACAGCCCGCTCCTGTCGCTCCGAGCGTCGATACGGGCCTGCTTCTGGGGATAGACGGCGTCGTGGACCAGGAAATTCGAGTCCGGCATATCCCGGGTGCCGTCATCCTGGTTGGGCACAACGGCAAGATCGTCTACCGCAAGGCGTTCGGCCACCGCGCCTTTGAGCCGCGTCCCGAGCCAATGCTGGTGGACACGGTCTTCGACATCGCGTCGCTCACCAAGGTCGTCGCCACCACCACAGCCATCATGCAGCTCTCCGAGCACGGCCGGCTGCGGCTGGACGACCCTGTTGCCACCTATTGCCCCGAATTTGCGGCCAACGGCAAGGGTACCGTCACGCTCCGCCAGTTGCTGACGCACACCT
>CALBZH010000609.1 GCA_937889795.1 uncultured Syntrophobacteraceae bacterium
AATAGGAAACTCCGAGGCCCAAATCCCGTCAGGCACTGCAGCTGCTTCTGACTCCTAACAGCGACATGGGGAGTGGCTGTCAACCCTGTCACTGGGCGGGGGGCTTGGCCGGTTTTGCTGGCTTTGCCGGCTGCGTAGGCTGTGCCGGTGGCTTTGGCTTGGGGACCGAGCGCGGCTGCCCCGTCGACGGTTGGGCATCGGGGGTGGACGGGGGCTTGGGCTTTTCGCCACCCGACATCTGGAGACGAACCAGGTTCAGGTACTCGTCTTCCAGTTGCTTCTTCTCGTTGGGTTTCAACGCGATGAGCTGTTTGACCTTCTTGGCCGCCTGTCCGTAGTCGCCGAGGTCCTGATAGAGATTGGCCGCCTGTCGCACATGCTTCGGCTCTTTCGGCTCGAGCCGGATGAGCAGCTCAAGCTCTCTGACAGCTCCTTTCTTGTCCTGCTGCGCCAAAAGGCCTGTCAACAGGTACTTGTGGAGGCTGGTGGAATCCGGGTGCTTTTCGGCCGCTTCCCGGAACGCGGACACCATGCCCTTGTAATCCTGCTTTTCCTTGTAATAGGCATAGAGCTCGTCAAAGTAGGCGGTGTTGCTTGGCTCGAGCTGTGAGAGGGTTTGCAGCGTCTTGAGAAAGGCCTCCTGGTTCTTCTGCTTGCGGTAAAGGTCCAGGAGATACTTGCGGATCTTGATGTCTTTCGGGTCCTGGGCAGCAAGGGCCTCGAAGGCTTCCGTGGCTTTCGGCCAGCGCTTTCCCTCGTAGTGGAGCACGGCCAGGTTGTAGAGCACCGTCTTGTCCTTCGGGTTCAGCTGAGCCATTTTTTCGTACGCCTGCTGGAGGGCCGCCTTGTCGTTGGACTTCTCGAGGATGGCCAGCAGCCGTACCAGAGCTTCCCTGTTGTGGGGGTTCTTTTCGAGCAACGTTTCGTAGGTGTTTCGAGCCTGCGATGCGCTGCCTTTTTTCTCCTGCCATTCGGCCAGCATCATCCAGCTCTTCTGGTCCCCCGGGTTCTTCTGCAGGTAGCGCTCGAGCGCCGGAATGGCGCGGTCCAGGTCGTTGTTGTGCTGGTAGGTCACGGCGAGATTGTAGAGGACGTCCGGGTCCTTGACGCCCGAGCGGATAACCTTTTCATAGCTGTCTGCCGCCTTGCGCCAGTTCTTGGTTTGCGTCGAGACGTCGGCCAGGACCAGGAACAGCGAGCTCTGGAAGGGGCGTGGAATTTCGTTCTGATGCCGCTCCAGGAACCGTCCCAGCTCTTCCTTGGACTTGCGCTTCTGGGCGTACTGCAGGAACTGCTTGAACACATCGGGGTCTTCGGAAAGGCGAAGCAGGTCGAGGTAGGTCATCAGGGCGTCGTCTTCCCGGTTCTGGATCTGATAGATGGACAGCAGCCGCTCAAGAATCGTCTTCGACTTTCCTGATTCATCGACTTCCTTGTAGAGCTTCACGGCCTCATTGTACTTCTTGCTCTCGAAGTAAAGACCGGCCAGCTGCGTCTTGACGAGGACATTCCCCGGATTTTCCTGGAGCGCCTTTTCGAGGTATTCCGCTTTGCGCTCGTCGCTTTCGGCGGCGCTCGCCTTTTGAAGCCAATCTTTCGCATCCAGTTGAATCAGGAAGGATACCCGTCCGATGGGATTCTTCCAGGATTGGACCTCGATTTCGACCGTCTTGGGCTTTTCGAAGGATTCCTTGGGCCAAAGATCCTTGATGACCACCATGCGCTCCCGGATCACTTTCGTGTCCAGCTCCGACGACACCAAGCGCACGCCCCAGGACAGCCAGCCATCCGTCTTGATCTCACGAAGCTGGATGGTGTCTTTGGGATTTACCATGCACTGGGTGCCCGGCATCAGGATCACTTCCTTGCCGTTCAGCTGAAGTCGGAGCGCAATGAGCTGCTTGGGGAACGGTGAAAAAGAAGAAAGTCCCGCGGAGGCGGTGAAGAGGAAGGCGAGAACGGCCAGTGCTGCCGCGGCAACTCCCGCGACCACCCAAATCGTTCTTTTGCCCGACGGGGACTTCTTGCTGTCCGGCTTCCGCGGGCCGGGACCGACAACCGTCGGGGTATCCTCGAGACTGTAAGCGTAGCCACCCCGTCTCTTTGAGCTCATAGCTTCAGAGCCACTCCATGATGGTTACCAAGCGATGCCTGGGTGGAAAGGCAGCCTCCTCAATTCCTGGGACTCTTGCCCGATTCGGAAGCAGCCTGTTCGAGCGACCGCCGCTCAAGCGCCGTGAGCGGTCGCCACTCACCCGGTTTCATGCGACCCAGCGCCAACGGCCCATACGCAATCCGCTTGATCTTGAGGACCGGGTGCCCAACGGCTTCACCCATCCGTTTGAGCTGACGATTCCATCCCTGGTGCAGGACGATTTTGAGCCAAGTCGCCTTCGGGAGCGAGCGAAGCACCAAAACCTCCGCGGGCGCCGTCACGCCCTCCTCGAGCTGAACGCCCGTGGCCAGTCGGTCGAGGGTCTCACCCGTGGGGTGTCCCTTGACCTTGATTTCGTAGACCTTGGGAACCCCGAAGCGCGGGTGCTGGAGTCGGTGCGCGAGACGTCCATCGTTTGTCAGAATCAGGGCGCCCTCGGCGTCGTAGTCCAGCCTGCCGACCGGAAACACGCGCGCTCCCAGAGGAGGCAGGTAGTCCATGACCGTCTTGCGTCCCTGGGGGTCGCGTAGTGTTGTAACACAATGTTTTGGCTTGTAAAAGAGGAGATAGTGAAGGCTCTGCGCCGCTGTGACAAGCTCCCCGTCCAGCCTCACCTCGTCTCGGGTCGGATCGATCTGGACCCCCATGGCAGTCACAACCCGCCCGTTGATCTGGACCCGGCCCTGCAGGATGGCGTCTTCGGCGGCCCGTCGCGACATGATTCCAGCCTGGGAAAAATACTTTTGCAGGCGCATGCAGGCGCCGGACGGAGCTTCCTCGGGCATGATCGGGCTCGGCGGTGGCTCCGGGGCCACATCCTTCGGAGCACTCACTAGTGTCGCGCGGCACAAGTCCTCATCCGAATTCCCCCCTTGAGGGGGGCAGGGGGGTGTTGCTCCATCCAAGAGCGGTTTCGATGCGCCAGTCTCCACACCCCCCTGCCCCCCCTGGAGGGGGGAATGAAGACTTACGCCGCCCTGTACTGGTGCCTGGTCGGCCTTGGGCCTCCGTTTGACCACTGGCCCTCTTTTTTCTTCGCTCTTTTTCCTCAACCGGGCCTCACAGCTGTAATCGCTAAGCATGCGTTCTTGCACTTCGAAACATCGCCGAATCTCACCGCGGAGAGCG
The DNA here is from genome assembly GCA_937889795.1 of uncultured Syntrophobacteraceae bacterium. GTDB lineage: Bacteria > Desulfobacterota > Syntrophobacteria > Syntrophobacterales > Syntrophobacteraceae > CALBZH01. Next base: position 3,284 of record CALBZH010000609.1, read on the forward strand.
CTGAGATCGCAGAGGAATCCAACAGGTACAATATCACCCCCTCTGTGACCTCTGCGTTCTCCGCGGTGAGAAGAGAGGATTTTTAACCCTTGGGCCAAAGGAGTTGGAATTCGTTTAGATCGGAAGAGCACACGTCTGAACTCCAGTCACGAGTGGATATCTCG
>CALBZH010000610.1 GCA_937889795.1 uncultured Syntrophobacteraceae bacterium
ATACGAGATATCCACTCGTGACTGAAGTTCAGACGTGTGCTCTTCCGATCTGTCGATCCATCGTGGCCGCCGATACTTCGCGATCAACATGGAGATCTCTTCGAGCAGCTCAGGATCCGAGGCGTCCATCAACCCCGCATAAGACTGTCGGATCAGCTTGGAGCCCGTGACAAGAATGCTTATGGCCATGATGCAGGCAAGAACACCGTCCATCCAGAAGAGTCCTGTCTCAAGGACCAGAACCAACCCTCCCAGCACACCGATTGAGCTGTAGACGTCGGTCAGGACGTGCTTTCCGTCTGCGATCAGCACAAGCGAGCGGGTACTCTTGCCGACTCGAATCAACGCAAGCGCTAGGCCGGCATTCATGCAACTGGTGACCACCAGCAGGAGCAAACCGCTCCCGAGATCCGGCAGCTCATGCGGCGAGACAAGCTGTTTCCAGCCCTGGTGAAGGATGCCGGCGGCGGCAAGGACGATGAGAGCACCCTCGAAGCCCGCCGAAAAGTACTCGATCTTGCCGTGGCCGTAGGGATGACTGGGGTCCGGAGGCTTGGCCGCAATCAGGACGCTCATGAGAGCGAAGGAGCTGGCGACCACATTGATAATGGATTCAAGGGCGTCGGAGAGAATCGCGGCGGAGCGTGTGATGTTATAGGTATAGAATTTCAGGCCCATGATGAGGATGCCCGTGACAAGCGACGCACTGATCGCAAGGACGCGATAACGGGCCTCGATTTTGGATGGGCGATTCACGTCTCCTCCAACGGATGAAGGTCAATGCCGTTCGATCTCTGACGGCCGTACTGGGGAACTCTACCAGCTCGTTTCTTGCCTTCACAAGCGGAAATCTTCTTCGAGCTCGGTTTCCCTCGAGAGTCAACAAAGGGTTTTTAGATTCGGCATCAAGTCGGTATAATACGTGGGCATGTCCGTGACTGTCAGCGACACCATGTCCAAAGGCAGGATCCGCGAGCGGCTTCTGCGACGAGCGCCGCTGGGCTGACTCGCTGACACCACCAGGCCGAGCATTCCGCGGTCTGTTCTCGAACATCACATGACGAAGCGAGTGCCTTCATGCTCCAGTCGATCGAATTCCTGAAGAGCCTCATTCCCCGCCGTCGAAAACCCGTAGAGAAAGACCTTACGGACTTATTTCGCCAGAAGTACGAGCATTTTAAGCAGCTCCTGGACTCCAATGCGGAAATGTCCAAGATCATTACGGACATCGAGGAGAAGGTGCGAGGGCACCAGGTATTCGGGATGGCCTACGTCCGATCGCAGTCGGCCCGTGCGGTCTTTTACGCGCTCCGAATGGTGCAGAGCCTGAATGCTCTTTCCTCAAACCGCTATGTGAGGCTCCTTGAGACGGTCGAAAAGCTGAATAGGGGCATCAAGGAGGAGCTTGATCGGAGGAAGGAGACGGAAGTCAAGGACTGGATCCTTCCCTACGAGCGCATCACCAAGGACATGGTGGACGTTGTCGGGGGAAAGAATGCCAACCTGGGCGAGGTCCGAAACCGCGTCTCCCTCCCGATTCCCGAAGGGTTTGCCATCACCACCAACGCGTACGACTATTTCCTGCGGGCGAATGAGCTCATTGACGAGATCAATCGCAAGAAGATGGAGCTCCTTGCCGAGTCCCCCGAGAGTGTCACATTGGTCAGTGAGGAGATTCAACGGCTGATCATCACGGCCCCGGTCCCCGATGATCTGGGACAGGCCATCCTTGCCGCCTACGATGCGATGATGGCCACCATCCGGGAGCGGCGCGGCGATGGACTGTCGGGCCACGTTTCCCTCCGCAGCAGCGCCATTGGCGAGGACAGCGAGCTTTCCTTCGCGGGTCAATACCTCTCGATGTTGAACGTGCCCCGAGATCGTCTTGTTCAGACCTATAAGTTCATCATCGCAAGTCTGTTTACTCCTCGCGCCATTTCCTATCGCCTCAACAAAGGGATCCGAGACGAGGACATCGCCATGAGCGTTGCCTGCCTGGAGATGGTGGATTCCGTCGCCAGCGGCGTCATGTACTCTCGGCATCCATTCGACGCAGCCAAGGACCATATTCTCATCAATGCGGTGTGGGGCTTGGGGCCGTATGCAGTCGACGGCATTATTACCCCTGACAGTTTCTCGGTGAGCCGGGGCGAGCATCCAGCTATCGTGGAAACGCGCGTTTCCTGCAAGCATGCGCGACTGGTGAGCAACCCCGAGGGTGGATTAATCGAAGCAGCCGTGTCGGATACCGAGCGAAATGCACCGTGCCTCTCCGAGGCCCAGGTGCTCGAGCTCGCCCGCTGGGCCAGCAAACTGGAAGCTCATTACGCGACGCCGCAGGACACCGAATGGGCGCTTGATCCCGCGGGCAATCTTCTGCTGCTTCAAACTCGACCGCTGAAGCTCGAGTGCGTCGAGGGACCTGAGCAGGTTGTCTGCGTGGTCGACACCTCCCGCTACCCGATTCTCATTGACAATGCGGCCGTGGCCTCGCCCGGTATCGGGGCCGGCCCTGCCTATCAGGTCCACACGGATGACGACTTGGCGACTTTTCCCGAGGGTGCCGTGCTCATCGCCAAGCACTCGTCACCCAAGTTCGTCGTGGTGATGCAGAAAGCCCAGGCCATTATTGCGGATTCCGGAAGCGTGACCGGCCACATGGCGTCCCTTTCCCGTGAGTTTGGCGTGCCCACCCTTCTTGACGCTCGCGAAGCCACAAAGACCATTCCCAACGGAAGGGAGATCACGGTCGATGCCCTTTCAGGCAAGATCTACGAAGGCAGGGTCCCCGAGCTGATCTCCATGCAGGTCGTTCGGCGCTCGGACATGGAGGGAACGCCCGTTCTCGAGACCCTCAAGCGGATCGCCAAAGGCATCGTCCCCCTGCGTCTCTTTGATCCCAAGTCCCCCGACTTCTCGCCGGAGAACTGCCGGTCACTCCATGATGTGATGCGGTTCGTGCATGAATCGTCCTACGCCGAGATGTTCCAGATCAGCGACGTGGTCTCGGAAGGCGAAGGCCATGCCATGAAGCTCGATGCCCCGCTCCCGATCGACTTGCGCGTGATCGATTTGGGAGGCGGCATCGCGCACGCCCGACCGGACGCCCGGAAGGTCAAGGAAAAGCAGATCGCTTCCGTGCCCTTCCGAGCCCTCCTCAGGGGGATGCTCCATGAAGAGCTGCGCTACATGAGGCCTCGCCCCGTCGAGCTGAGAGGATTTCTCTCCGTGATGGGGGAGCAGATGTTTACCAATGTCCATGGCGCCGAACGCTTCGGGGATCGAAGCTATGCCATCATCTCGGACAAGTACATGAACTTCAGCTCACGTGTCGGCTATCATTATGGGATCCTCGATGCCTACTGCGGCCTGACCATGAATAAGAACTACATTACCTTCTCGTTCAAGGGCGGCGCGGCGGACGACGTGCGGCGCAACCGGCGGGCGCGCGCCATCGCGCTCATCCTCAAGGAATTGGGCTTCACCGTGGATGTCATGGGGGATCGAGTCGATGCAAGGTTCCAGAAGTACGAAGCGCCGGTTATCGAGGAGAAGCTAGATTTTCTGGGACGGCTGCTGCTTTTCACCCGTCAGATGGACATGCTCATGCACAGCGAGGCGTCGGTCCCTGCCATTGCGACGGCGTTCATGGAAGCGGACTATCAGCTCGAGCGGTTCCTGGCCCGAAAGCCCGAGACGGAGCCAGGGGCCGAGACCGCCAATTCAGCATGACGACCGGGGTTCGTTTCTTGCCGCTTATCCCGCCACAATCCCGGGGGCGTCTGGCTTCAACACGAGACTGCCGGGCCTGACGTCGCAATCGAGGTCGACTTCCCCGGTCGCATCCTTATCAAGCACCTCTTTCACCCTGACCGTTCCGATGATCGTACCGTTCTTGCCCAGGATCCGCAGCGTATCGCCGGCCGTGACGCCGTGATCCCTCCCGAGTCCAAAGGCAACTTCAAAGCAGCTGTCCGTCTTGGCTACGCGATAGATCTCGGCCCGTCCCTCCGCAGCCAACAGGTTATCCCGTCTTCCCGTCAGCACGTAAACGATCCCGAAGGCCATGGCCGTGAGCACGAAGAACCCCCCGGAAACCACCCAAGGGCTCACGCCCAGATTCCTGCTGATGAGAGACTTGGAGCTCCGGCGAAGATTCTCTGGCGACGCGTGCACCTGGACGAGGAAGGTGGCGAGCGGCCGTTCGTCAGGCTTGCCCTTGAGCTCGACGAAGACCGGGTACGTCCCGGCAGGAATGGCGGGATCAAGCTGGACCCGTCCCCGCCACATGTTCCCGCCCATCCAGAAACCCGCGTGAATGGCCTCGAAAACGATACGGACATCGGATGAATCTGAAACGTACAGGATCTCCTGAAGCTCCTTGACCTCCATCGGCAGATTGCCGTTTACACTGGCCGATTCGCCGGGCAAAAGGTCCAGCTGGTTGACGGGCTGACGAAACTGCGAGACAAGCCCATCAAGCGCCGCAAAAACGAAGAGCGCGCAGCACAGAGCACCGAATCGCCCGACCCACCTCTGCCACCAAGTCACTCCAGCCAGCGTCATTCGGCCGGCTCCGGCTCAGGCTCCGCCGAACGGAGCCGCTTGATCGCAATCCGTGCGGCGATCAGCGTCGGCACGATCATGATCACGAAGCTCTTGAAAAAGACCGGGGTGAAATTGGCCTGATCCTGATTGGCCAGGTACATGCTGACGCACAGCTCGGCGATCATGAGAACGTCCATGATCCCGATGACGACCTTTTGTCGAAAATTCATGTTCTGTCCGATCCTTTGCCGATCCACGACCGCTCAGTAGACGGCAGCAGAAT
>CALBZH010000611.1 GCA_937889795.1 uncultured Syntrophobacteraceae bacterium
AGGATGCGAGGCTATGGCTCCATGAGAGTCTGCGAAAGTGCATGCAAAGACGCAACGGACAGGGAGGCTTGGCGGCAGCCGACCGTTGGAACCCAAAGGGTGCTGGTTTTTCAGCAACACGGAAAGGGAGAGAGCAAGATTCGGGGTATCCGTGCATGCGGAGGGGGTCTCTTTTCCCTGGAAGTCTTTTCCATTGACGATCCGATTCCCTCCATTCTGGATGACTCCAGCGACTACTTGCCATCGGATTTCGAGACCGACCTCGTCTTGGATTACCTGACGCATCCGGATCTTTCCCGGGACCTCGCCGCCTTGTGCCGAGACAAGGGGATTCCCGTCATTGCCTCGGGCAAGCGTCACCGCGTCGAGGGCACCTTCACGCCGATGATCTGCTGCGCCCTTCCCCGGTGTGACCGTCTTGGACGGTATGGACAGCACTTTGGATCACCGGAGCTCACCGTTGAAACGGAGGGCGGAGCGATCCGGAGCATCACGGTTGTCCGGGGCGCTCCATGCGGAGCGACCCGGGAGGCCGCCGCCCAGATGCCGGGCTCTCCCGTCGAAGGGGCTGCCGATCGCATGGGGCTGGAAGTCCAGTTCTTTTGTACTGCAGACCCCGCCGGCTGGGATCCCTTGTACGGCAAGAGTCCGGTCCACCTGGCCGCGGAGCTTCACCGGGCCGCTTTAGGCCGGGCCCTGGGCACCCTCCAGAAAGTCCTCAGGCATGGAGGATCCCGAACCATCCCGCTTCGCTGACATATCGTGAACGGAATGAAATCCCCGACGGGGTCGAACAGGGATCGATCTCTCACTGGCTGCGCTTTGCCAGATGACTCGCGTCATGACTTCTGATATGGTCTGCTTGTGCTGACCGGTCCCTCCCGACGAGTGGATGCGTGGAGGCTCCCTTCGTATCGCCCAATCGAGCGATTTGCGTCCACGCCCTCTCCCTGCGACAATCCTCAATCCTTTTCTTCGGTTATGGTTCTTCCGATCAAGCTGTGGAGATGAAGTCGGATCCAAGGTTTGACAGGAGAGAACACCCATGAGCGACGTTGAAAAGCAGGACAGCCATGCAGGAATCCCGGATCTTCCCGATCCGGAGGGCATCTTTCGAGCTCTGTTTGAGCAAGCTGCGGACGGGATCCTATTCACTGATTGCGAGTGGCGCTGTGTTGCCGTCAACCCGCGAGGACTGGAGTTGACCGGCTATTCACGCCTGGAGCTCCTCGGAATGCCGATCACGGATTTGATCGCTCCCGAGGGCCGGGGAGGTGATCCCATACGCTCCGAGGACCTGTGCCGGGGCGGGATCGCAACGAGCGAGCGGCTCATTCTCAGGAAGGATGGCAGCTGCGTGCCCTTGGAGATCAGCGTCCGGATGCTGCCCGCGGGCAACTTGCTGGGCATTGTTCGTGACAACTCGGAGCGCAGGCGGACCGAGACGGCCCTGAAGGAGCGCGCGCGGGAGCTGGCCGTGCTTCATAAGCTGGGGGTTGCAGTCAGCTCGTCGCTCTCGCTCCAACAGATCGCATCGGCAGCCGTCCACGGTATGATGGAGGCGGTCCACCCCGACCTTTCCTTTCTTTTCCTGCTCGACGGCGAGCAACTGATTCTCCAGGACAGTCTGCCATTGGACGCAAGGCAGGAGCTTGCCAGGACCCACCATCGGGTGGGTGAGTGTCTGTGCGGCCTGGCGGTGAGCGAGCGCAAGCCAATCTACTCGCGCGATATTCACGGCGATGCCCGCTGCACGCGGGAGGAGTGCAAACAGGCCGGGCTCCGGTCTTTCTGCGCGCTGCCGTTGCGAAGCGGGGATGAGATTCTGGGGGTCATCGGCCTGGCCTCGGCGGCGGAGCGGGATTTCGGAGCCGAGACCGACTTTCTCGAAACCTTGGCGCAGCAGATATCGGTGGCACTCGCCAATGCCCGGCTCTATGAAGTGGCCTTGAAGGAGATCGCCGACCGGAAGCGGGCCGAGGAGAAGCTGCGGGAGAGCGAAGAGCGGTTCAAGCTGGCGATGGAGGCCAACCGGGACGGCCTTTGGGACTGGAACGTGAGCACCGACGAAGTCTACTACAGCCCCGCCTACGCGGCGATGCTCGGATACTCATCCGGTGAGCTTCCCGGCCATGTCAATTCCTGGGCGGACCTGATTCACCCCGAGGACAAGGACGCGGCCTTCAAGGCAAACCTGGATTGCATCGAAAATCGCCGCAATGGCTTCGATGTCGAATTCCGCATGAAGACCGGAAACGGGAACTGGTGCTGGATCCTGGGACGAGGCAAGGCCGTCATTCGCGACGCCTGCGGACGGGCCGTCCGCGTGGTTGGGACCCATACCGACATCACCGATCGCAAACGGGCCGAGGCGGCCCTGCGGGAGAGCGAGCGCAAGTACCGCGAGCTGGTCGAAAACGCCAACAGCATCATTCTGCGCTGGAATCCACAGGGTG
>CALBZH010000612.1 GCA_937889795.1 uncultured Syntrophobacteraceae bacterium
TCATGGTCGTCGGCTGCACGGCCTCGCGAGGATTCATCACCCTTTCGACGGTTCCTTCGGGGGCTGAAGTCTACGTCGACGGCGTGAGCAAAGGTTTCACACCCCTCACGTTTGACTTCGACATCGAAAGACGCTCTGTCCTCAAGATAGAGAAAGAGGGGTACTTCACCGAGGTCGAAGACCTGAATCTCGGCTGGGTGCGCAACGAGGGTCATAAGGGCAATTTCGACAAGGAATACGACAGCGATCGAGGCGGTCGCGTGTGGATGGTCAAGACCACACGCGCCCTGAAATCGAAATTCTAGTACTCCGTCAAAGAAATTATGCCGGGCAAGAGACCACCCCCCAGTCCCCCTCGACGGGGGGAATCAAAGGGGGTGTACCTTGCGAAACAGAGTTGACGGAACTCTAGCATCTGGCTTCACGTCCGCCTGACGGATGACCTTCGCCGTGCTGTACCAGCGCATGCCCAGCTGATTGCCGCTTCCATCCGAGCGCTCACCTTACGCCGGCCTATACGGTCAGCTCGACGACGGTTACCTCTGGAGGCGCATTCAGCCTGACCGGGGTGAAGGTGGTGCCAATTCCGGCGCTCACGTAGAGGTAGGATGCGGCAATCCGATGGAGCCCCTCGACATAGGTCGTGCGGAAATGGGCGAGACTCATCGCCCCACCCGGGAGAGGCAGCTTGATCTGGCCTCCGTGGTAGTGCCCGGCCAAGGTCAACCGGACGCCACGGGACGCGGCTTCCGGGAAGATTTCGGGGCGGTGAGAGAGGAGAAGAACCGGCGCGGAGCTGCCCAGGTTTTTCAGGGCGGCTCCCAAGTCGGGGAAGCCCGATCGCAGGTCGTCAATCCCAGCCACCGCGAAGGGACCCTGGTCGGTTTCGATCACCCGGTGCTGGTTCACGAGAAGCGGGATCCGGTGCCGTTTGAAGGTCTTCCGGAGTGATCCAGCCTTCCCGTACCACAGGTCGTGGTTTCCCAGAATGGCGTATGTCCCATATCGGGTGCGCACGCGCCCCATTTCCTCGAGGCAGCCTGGTAGAAAATCGATTGAGCTCGAGACATAATCTCCCGTCAGCACAAAAAGATCCGGCTGCAGCTCCCTGACCTGATCCACATAGCGTCTCATGTCCCGTCGGGTCATGTAAATGCCGGCGTGAATGTCCGTCAGCTGGACCACGCGCAGCTTTCTGCCGAAGGGCACATGGATCTCCCTGACCTCATAGGCACGTGCTGCGTGCAAAATCCCGTACCCGGACAGCACAAACGGGACCGTCGCCAGACCTGCCACGCCGGCCTGCAGAAACCGCCGACGAGCTGGATCCGGCGGATCACTGAATTCCATCTGCCCCCATAGGGTACGCTGAATCCGCATGGCCACCCCACCAATTCCAGCGATCCATGGAGACAAGAGGAGGACAAGGGCAGCGAAGATGGATCCGGAGCTCCAGATCGCAGGGAGGTAGAAAAGGAGCCAGCGGAGGGGCTGAGGTGGATTGATCCGAAGGGCGGGCCAGACCAGAAGGACAACATTCATGAAGAGAAGAAATCCGAGCAGTGTCCCGACCAGGATGCACAGCCAGAGCTTCGTGCGAGCAGAGCCCTCACGAGACCCAAGAGCCTTCACACAACGAACGAGCAGGACCACTTGGGCGATCAGGGTCAGGGCAATCACACTGATGCGAAAAGCTTGATAGTACATTCCGCTCGGCATCCGATGGTACAGAGGGAAACTAGGGCTCCAGGATTGTAAAGAAGAATGGTAACATAAGCGGCGACTCGAGTAACCGGCCTTTTTCCGTCTTTGGTTGACAACGCTCGTGGCATCCGGGTTATTCCGGCGGAGTCTCCCGGTAGTGTCACGGACAGCGCAAGATGCTGACCCCCTGGAGGCTCACAACACGCGAGGTTGACTTCACATGCTCAAACCGGTCGTTTCCCCCGTTCGAGGGGCTCTTTCGCTCGCTTTTGTCGCGCTGAACACGATCTTCTGGTGCATCCCCCTCCTCGCGGTTTCTTTGCTCAAGCTGCTTATCCCCTTGGCGGATTGGCGCAAGGTCTGCGGGAGGATATTGGTCGCACTGGCGCAACGGTGGGTGTGGCTGAACAGCCTTGGGCTGGACTTCACCAAGTCCATCCGATGGGACGTTCAGGGCTTGGATGGCTTGAGCCCCGACGCCTGGTACATCTTGATTGCCAACCATCAAACCATGGTAGACATCGTCGTCCTGCAAAAAGTCTTTCACGGCAAGGTCCCGATGCTCAAGTTCTTCATTAAAAAAGAGCTGATGTGGGTCCCGCTGCTTGGGTTGGCATGGTGGGCCCTGGACTTCCCCTTCATGAGGCGGACGGGCTCGACCGAGCAGGACATGGCCGCAGCCCGAAAGGCCTGCGAGAAATTCCGCCAGTCTCCGGTCACTGTCATGAATTTCGTCGAAGGAACCCGATTCACGGAGAAGAAAAGGAGGGACCGACACTCCCCCTATCGTCATCTGCTGCGCCCCAAGGCAGGGGGCATTGCCGTCGTCCTGGGCTGCATGGGTCGCCAGGTCCGCTCGATTCTGGATGTCACGATTGTCTACCCTCAGGGAGCACCAAAGTTATGGACTTTCCTGTGCAGCGAAAGCATGCCCATCACGGTGCGCGTCAAGCAGCATCCGGTGAGTGAGCCATTGCTTGAAAACGCCATCGAAGACAGCGAGGCCCGACTCAGGCTCAACGGCTGGCTCAATACCCTCTGGCAAGAAAAGGATGTTGAAGTCGAGAATCTCAGGCACAATCAGTGCCCGGCCCCCCCTTGAACACGTGAAAGCCTTCCAGGATCGGCTGATTGTCCGCCTTCATGCGCTCGTAGAAGCTTGCATTCTGAAGCGCCATGGCGCCAAATTCCGCCAAACATTGGGCAAACCCGATTTGAGAATCCAAGAACCTGCGGGACTTGGAGCAATAGAGTCTGAGGACGCCGACGACGGTGTCCCTCAGGAACATCGGGACCGACAGGATAGCGGCGATGCCTTCGCGTTTGGCCCACTCGGGATACTGAACCCGTGGGTCCGCGGCTGCATTCTCGATCCAGACCACCTCGCCCTTCGCGCTGCTCGCGATGCTCCGATCCATTTCAATGGGACCTTTCTGCAGATACTCAAGGCTCAAGCCCTGCGAGTGCGCAAGCTCCAACTGTTTGGTGTGGGGATTGAGGAGTCCCAGAGAGCACGCTTTCACCCCGAGGACTTGGATGGCTCTTTTCACGATGAGATCCAGGATCTGCGGGACTTCCAGCGTGGACCCAACGGCGCGTGCCACTTCGGTGATAGCCCTCAGGTACTGGAGCTCCTGGCATTTTTGCTCATAGAGCCGTGCATTTTCGATTGCCAGGCCCCCCTGCTCCGCAAGGGAGGATGCGAATTCGATCTCTTCCGCCGAGAAATCCCGCTCTTCGGTCGCGTGGAGCTTCAGCATCCCTTTGACCTCGCCCCTCACCTTGATGGGCAAAGCCAGCATCGAGACAATCCCCTCTCTTTCCACGGCTTCCGGATACTGGATTCGCGGGTCTTGCCGCGCATCCTTGATCAGGGTCACCTGTCCGAACATGGCCTCGGAAACGCTCTTTTCCGGCAGCACATCACCCTTTTCAAAATACTGATCGCTCAACCCGCAGGAAGCCGCGAGCACAAGGGTCTTGCACTCCTCATCAAGAAGGCGGATGGTGCTCCCCTTGATCCCAAG
>CALBZH010000613.1 GCA_937889795.1 uncultured Syntrophobacteraceae bacterium
CATGGACGTGACAATATTCGTCCCTTTTTCAACTGATACGATGAGCCGATCAACCTGATCAAAGAATGATGCCATGGCCCTCAAGGTGTTCTTGGCAGCAACGTTAAGACGATTTGTCAGTGGGTATGACGCCGGAATGGGGATTGCAGTCGATATGACACCCGGATCATGCGTACGTGATGTTGCGACGCGTCTCGGAATCCCCGAGGATGAGGTCCGGGTGATCATGGTCAATGGCGTCGCTACTCGCTGGGATGCCCGTCTTGGGGCCGATGATCGGGTCGCGTTTTTTCCGGCCGTAGGAGGCGGATAGTTCTTGGGGAGAGTGAGCTTTCCCCGTTCTCCTGCCTCTTGTGCTTTCTCAAGACTCCTCATTGTTTTCCAAAGGCAAGACCGAGCCCCTGACTGACCTCACAGCCATTCTCACGAATCCTCGGGGAGATCGCGATGCGTGCAATTCGAGACCGTTGGTTTCAGGTTTCAGTGTTCAGGCTTCATTCGAACGGCTTCTGGCCTCTTTCGCTGACACCCGAAACCAGACACCCGACACCTTGGCCAAGGGGTATTGGCAACGGTCGTGAATTGCACCTGATTGCGATAGGGAAGAATCCGTTGTTTGAGGGCTAACCCGCTTTCCCCATGGAAAGGCAAGGGGTCACTCTGCGTAGCGGTTCCAGAGCCTCGATCTGGATCGATCCGAGCTTGGAAGTGGCACTATAGTTGCTTGTTTGAGCGGCTCGTACACCGCTGCAGTGGGATCATAGGGAGGAGCACCATGATTTGTCGCTGTTTCAAAACGCCATGGCATAGAATTCCCGTCTTGTCTCTTCTGACCGTGCATGCACTGACTCTCTTGGTGAGCTCTTATGCGTATGCCGGATCCGAAACCCTGGGCGCAGCCCCGAGGGGTCAACAAGAGCTCAGGACCCTTGTGAATCGAGCTTCCGAAATGGCGGAAGAGATGGAAGCGGGGAAGGCCGAAGCGACGGAAGCTGTGGAGATGGATCAAACCTCCGGGAGGGCGGCGATCGGCATTCTCGGACACGTGGAATCGGAAGACAGCGAAGCCACGTCGCTTCGTGCGAGAAGTGGTTTGGATGCGCTCAACGCCCGGCAGCGGACTCAGTGGAAAGCGACATTCAACAGGAAGAATGGTCAGGTAAAGCTGCTTCACGGCGGTGTTTCGAGAGCGTACACCGATGGTCCTGAAGCCGTAGCCAGGGGGTTCCTGCGCGATGCTCACCAAGTGCTGGGGGTAAGAGAAGACCTTTCCAACCTCCGAACCGTCCGGGTCAACCAGACGCCCGAGCGCAATCACGTTCGGATGCAGCAGATCCACAACGGGATCCCGGTCGCCAATTCCTACATGGTGGTGCATTCGAACAAGCGTGGCCAGGTTACCATGGTCCAGAACAGCATGGTCGACTCCCTCCAGCCGTCCAATGAGAGCACGCTCCCCGAGGAGACGGCAAAGGAGATCGCTCGAAAGGATCTTCAGGCCAACTTGCCAGAAGGGGGAGCCATCCGCACCGTGTCGGCTCAGCAAGAAATCATGAAGTTTCAGGATAGGTACTTGTTTGTCTGGAAGGTCTCCTTGTCCACCCGACAACCCTTTGGCCAGTGGATGTATCACGTGGATGCCGAAAATGGCCGGATTCTGTACAAAGGCAATCAGCGGCGCTCCGTTAGGAATGGCGTGGGTAGAGTCTATACGAGCAATAAAGATTGGCATGCCTCAAATATTAGAAGCGCGACACTCAAGTATATGTATACATGCCTTGAAACGGCAGATTGCGGTTATCTATTCGGGCAGCATGCGGATGTATATGACTATTATGGAAATGATCCGAGGAATAGCACGACATTTAGTTTTATGTACTATCCTGAGATTTATGCTGATCATAAATCAGCGTTTGATGCAACAAATATTTACTATCGATTGACCAGTTTATGGGACTGGTGGAGTACTAACATTATCAAAACATTTTCTATTGCTAATATAGAACCTTTCAAATCTTTTCGTCCAATAGTATGGGTGAATTCAACCGATTACTATGATCAATGTAATGCTGCCTATTGGTATGATTCATTCACCGAATACACGATTGCGTTTGGAAATGAAGACACGTGCGTTGCCGGATCCGAAGACCTTGCCCTTGATGTGGATGTTGCGGCCCATGAATACGCGCACGCCATGATGGATTGGCTGGGATATGTCGACCAATTCGGCGGTGCGGTGGACCATTATGGACGGGCCATGGGAGAAGGCAATTCGGACTGGTTTGCCTATCTGTACACGAAAGACCCGCATATTGGCGACGTGGCTTGGGCCTGGGATCCGGTCGGCTATCTCAGGGACTTGGACAACACGCGAATGTATCCCTATGACGTCAATCTCTACTCGTCAGCGCTCCAAACCCCTGAGGAGCACTACACGGGGGAGATCTGGGGAGCATACCTTTATGATCTGTCGCGTGTCCTCAGAATCAACGCGATGGGCTACGTCTTCAAGTCGTTCAATTATTTCGACGTGGCCGGTGGACATGTGGATGGGGAAGCGGACTTTTTTGACGGCGTTTGGGCACAGGTCGCCGCGGAATGGGACTTGACCGGCAGGCTCAACAATACCGCGAAGGCTTGGGGGGCCATCGCCAGTCGTGGACTCAATTCATGGCTGCGGGCTCCGTATCATCATGACACCAATTACTTCTTCACCAACACGTCCGGCTCGGATCGCCCTTCTGCTTTCTTCTTGAGCTTTCCTCCCATGAAGACCATCAAGACCAAAGGAAACATCCTGATCTCGGGCGATGACCATGAATACGTGATCAATCCGACCCAGGCCGGGCTGGATCTGACCGTCACCGTGACGCCAGACAGAAGAGCCGGACCGATCCGTGATCCGAGCATCACGTTGTATGACGCCACGGGAACCGTGCTGCAAGGAGGATCCGTTTCCAAGGCCGGGGTCGCCAAAACGACCTTGAAGGTTTTCGATCTTCCCTATACGGCCGGCGCCGATGCTGACAACATCCTGGTCGTCGTGGTCAGTGGAAACGCAACCACGCCCACACGAGGCCACTACGATCTCACGGTATCCGTTGCGGGCGCCACCTCCACTGCGGGCGCTGGTCCTGCCGGCGCAGCTCAGGCTATCTCTGGGCATTGAGCCTATAGGCTCGTCGGTTGGACACCCTGAACGGTCTTGAGCTGCTCCAGTTTCTGCAGGGTTTTTCCGGATGCGAGGGCCGTGCGGGCCAGAGTCAGTCCCTCGGCATAGCTCGATGCAACGTCGGAAATGTAGAGAGCGGCCGCAGCGTTCATGCAGAAGAAGTCGGCGAGCGGCGTGTCGTAATGTCCCGACAGCACAACGAGAATCGATTGGGCGTTGGCCTGAGCGCTTTCCCGGCTGGAAATCATCTGGAAGGGCAGCGTCTTCAGACCAAAATCCTCTGGTGTCACCTCATAGGTTTCCATCTTGCCGTCACGCAGCTCGACGACGCGCGTCGGTCCCGAAAGGGAAAACTCGTCCATTCCAAGGCTGGAGTCCGTTCCGTTCACCATGCCGTAGGGCGCCAGTGCCCTCTTCATGCCGATTTCACGGAGTACCGCCGCCAGCTGGTCGCATACCTGGGGCGAATAGGCTCCAATCACGATGCGGTTGGTCTGCTCGCAAGGCATGGTGAGCGGCCCAATGTGGTCGAAGGCTGAGGGGAAGCGCATCGACCGGA
>CALBZH010000614.1 GCA_937889795.1 uncultured Syntrophobacteraceae bacterium
AGATATCCACTCGTGACTGGAGTTCAGACGTGTGCTCTTCCGATCTTATCCGGGGGAAGGTGACGACCTGGTTTCCGGGACCCGGCGCAACTGGTTTGCCAAACCCTTCCACAAGGCCTGAAGCGAGCATTCTCGACGGTGTTTTCACTCATCCTCACCGAAAAGCCTTCCGTAGCCCGCGATTTTGCCGCGGCCCTTCAAGCCGGCCGACGTGGCGACGGGTTTCTCCAGGGGAAAGACACGATCATCACGTGGGCCGTCGGGCACCTGGTCGAGCTCGCCCACCCAGACGACTACGATCCCAAATGGAAGCGCTGGCGACTCGAAACGCTGCCGATCCTTCCGGAAACCCTCGCCTACAAGCCCATCCAGAAGGTCCAAAGCCAGCTCCGTGTCATCCAAGGACTCCTGAAGCGCCCGGATATCACGCGCATCGTGATCGCCACGGACGCGGGACGGGAGGGGGAAGTGATCGCCCGGACCATTCTGCAAACAGTCGAGCCTGTTGACACCAGGGAGGTCTACCGCTTCTGGACGTCTCAGGCCCTGACGCCCGCGGTCATTCAGGAAGCTCTTCGGGACCTCAAGCCGTCCACTGAATATGACCGGCTCTGGCGCGCTGGCCAGGCGCGCCAAGTGGCCGACTGGCTCGTCGGCATGAACCTGTCCCGCGCCGCAACCCTCAAGATGGGGGGGCATAAGGACGTCTATTCGGTGGGGCGTGTTCAGACGGCCGTTCTGGCTCTGCTGGTCGATCGCCGGCGGGGGCGGGAGCGGTTTGTGCCCGAGCCCTACTGGCTGGTGATGGCCGATTTTACCAACGAAAAAGGAGACTGGCGGGGAGCCTGGTTCAAGGGCGACGATACACGCTTCGAAAGGCGGGAGGATGCGGAGGTTTGTCTGGCACGCATCCAGAACCGCGAGGGACGGGTCCTTTCGGTTAAACGCGAGAATAAGAAGCAGCCGCCCCCGCTTCTCTATTCCCTCACCGACCTCCAACGGGACGCCAATGCCCGCTATGGGTTCTCGGCCCAGAAAACCCTGGATATCGCCCAGAAGCTCTATGAGCAGAAGAAAGCTCTCTCCTATCCTCGAACCGACTCGAAGGTCCTCGGTTCTAAGAACGTTGCCTTGGTCAAGAGCATCATCGAAAAGCTGTCAGCGGCCTATCCGGACCTTTTCGCCGGGATGGAGCCCAAACTCATGAGCCCCGCCAACAAACGCGTTTTCAATGACGCCAAGCTGACGGACCACCACGCCCTCATCCCCCTCAAACCGCTGCCACCCGGGGCAGAGCCCGCCGAGAAGCAGGTTTACGACCTGGTCCTGCGGCGCTTTGCGGCGGCCTTTCACCCGGACTACCAGTTCGAATCCACGGAGATCGTGACCGAAGTCCAGGGCGAGACCTTTCGAACCAAAGGGAGTCGGCCGATCGTTCCCGGGTGGCGTGCCGTGGCCGCAGTGAAGGAAAAGCCCAAGGACAAATCCAGGACGAAGGATGATGCGGAAGGAGACCGCGATCCTGAGGAGGTGGAGTACGAGAATCTTCCGCCTTTGGAAAAAGGGGACCCCGCCGCGGTCAAGGATGCCTCCCTTGCCGAGAAGATGACCCAGCCTCCCCCCGAATACAGCGAGGCCACACTGCTCCGCGATATGACGAACCCGGCCCGGTTCGTTTCCGAATCGGAGCTCCAGAAGATCTTCAAAGGAGACGTGGGCCTGGGGACTCAAGCCACGCGGGCACAGATCATCGAAACCCTGATCCTGCGCCAGTACATCCATCGAGAGAAAAAGAAGATCGCCGCGACGGACAAGGGATGTCTCCTGATCGACCGACTGCGTCAATACCCGATGGCCCGGGTCATCACCAACCCCGAGGAAACGGCCCGCTGGGAAATGGAGCTCGAGCAAATCGCCCAAGGGAAGGGAGATCCGAATGGCTTCCTGGCCGGGATCCGTCGCTTTGTCCAGGATTCCATCCGTGAATTCAAGGGACAGCTCTCCTCCCCTGAACCGGCAAGGGAGGGGCTTGGCAAGTGCCCCCGGTGCGACGGCCCCATCATCGAGGGAAGACGAGGCTACGGCTGCTCCAACTGGCGCAAGGAGCTCGGCGGCTGCACCTTCGTCATCTGGAAGGAAATGGCGGGAAAGATCCTCCCCATTGAAGCGGTCAAAGCGCTCCTGAACAAAGGAGAATCGGACGTGATGCCCGGCTTCGTGGCCGAAACCGGCAGGACCTACAGCGCGAGGCTCAAACTGGAGGGAGAGCCGAAGCAACCGGTCATGGTGGAAGAACCGTCGCATCGGAGCAGACCGGAGCGACATTGAACGGGGCACTGGCGGTTGCTATGCCGAGGCAACGGCAGCCATGTCTCGGCCTCCCCGATTCATGCGCATGCGATTGCCCCCCCGGCAATGTTGTAGACTAAGGGAGGGGGAGATACGGAGAGGGGGAGACGCGGGGAACGCCAAATGCGATGGTCATTGCCTCCAATTCCGGGG
>CALBZH010000615.1 GCA_937889795.1 uncultured Syntrophobacteraceae bacterium
AAAGACCCGGTTTTTGCCCGTTATATCCAGAGCATTCTTAATGCGAAGATGGTCGAGGTCTGCTCGACCACCCTGTCCCAGAAAGCGATTCCCCACATCTTCACGCACCCCGATTACAATCGGTACCTCGAAGAGCGTCGAAGCCGCTACGAGAAGTTCTCGAATCTTGCCTTCGACACATTGAACCGGCTTCCAGGCGTCCTGGTCAACCGCACAAACGGGGCGTTCTATATGAGCGTGGTCTTCGAGAGTGGTGCACTCAATGAACGCCAAACGCTGCCAATCCCCATCGGGGAGGCTCGAAGTCTGGTGGAGGAGCTGACGGCGGATCCGACGATGGAGCTTGACAAGCGCTTCGTCTACTATCTCCTTGCCGCAACCGGAATCTGCGTCGTTCCCTTGAGCTCGTTCAACACCGACCTTCAGGGATTCCGCATGACCCTCCTGGAGCCGGACGAGACGGTCTTCCGGTGCATACTCGACAAGCTGGAAAACAGCATCCAAGGTTATCTGAGGAGCTGAAGGGCGGCGGAGCCAGGGGAGGGCGGAGGGTTTGACGACTTGGGCTGCGGGAGGCTCCCCAGGAGCCCCCGCGGAGGGCAATTCGTTCCCGAAGTCAGGGAAGCAGGACCGGACCGTTGTCTCAGTGGATCAGTTCTTGGAACCGAGTCCACTGTGGTCTTTCGAGGGTGTGGGAACGTGTGTGCTGGGAGTTTCGGTGTGCAAGGCGTCGTTTCAAGGACTGTCCAGCAACTCCCGCGCTCTTTTCAGAAGCTCAGCGATCATGAAGGGTTTTCCGATGAAGCCGTTTGCGCCCTCGGCAAATGTCTGCAGCAGGGGGCCATCCGCTGAATGTCCGCTGGCGATCAGCACTTTGGCTTCCGGATTCAAACGTTTCAGCTCTCTCAAGCAACTGTAGCCACCCATACCGGCCATGCTCAGATCCAAAATCACCAAGTCGACTTGGCCTTTCAAGACGGAATAGATTTCCAACCCTTCTTCTCCGGAAGACGCCGCAATACACCGATACCCAAATTGCGTCAGCGCGTCTTTTCCCATAGCGATTATGGATGGATCATCATCGATCAGCAATATGGTTTCAGTCCCATGAGGCGCCGAATTGATTCCATTAAGATGGTGTTGATCTGCCTGCGCTGTGGCGATGGACGGGAACCAAATCCTGAAGCGTGTTCCCTTCCCCAGCTCACTGTCACATTTTATGTATGCCCCGTGACTTTTGATAATACCATAGACCATTGAAAGACCTAAACCCGTTCCCTTGCCAACGCCTTTAGTCGTAAAGAACGGCTCATACATCCGGTCCAAGATATCTTTATCCATTCCAATACCAGTATCTGTAAGTGACAATATAACGTATTCAGATTCTCCCCCTTGCATGTTGGTCGGAACATAGTCTTCATCTAACGGTCCATTGGAAGTCTGAATGAACAGCGTCCCACCCGTAGGCATCGCATGCATGGCGTTGATGGCAAGGTTCATGATGACCTGCTCGATCTGCCCTGAATCCGCATTGATCTGCTTCAGTCCGGGGTCAAGAGCCAGATCAATGGAGATCATCTTCGGAAAGGTGCGTTCGAGCAATGGTTTCAAGTGCTCGATTTCCTGATTCAAATCAACCGGCTTCAGGCGACTCCCAATCTTCCTGCTGAACGTGAGAAGCTGCCGAACCAGGTTGGATGCCTTCACGGACGCCTGCTCGATCTCCTTCAACCGGCTGCAGACTTTTTCATTCCGAGTGCTTTCCAACAGGAGCAACTGTGTATACCCCATGATGCTTTGGAGGATATTGTTGAAGTCATGGGCAATTCCGCCAGCCAGCTCCCCAACGGCTTCCATTTTCTGAGCCTGCAGCAGTTGGGCTTCCAGCCGCTCCCTTTCCTGTTCGGAGCGTTTTTTTTCCGTGAGGTCACGGACAAAAGCAATGATCAGTTTCTCGTCCTCGAATTGGACCGGGCTCATCACAAGCTCAACCGGAAAGACATCTCCGTCCTTACGCTGATGATAGGTCTCCAGCAGCTCGCCACCGCCATCTTTCAGACCGCCAACATACCGGCCCCACCTCTCCTCGCTCAGGGCAGGATCCAGATCCAGGATGGTCCGCTCGCACAGCTCTTCCCGGTCGTATCCGAGGCTCTCACTGCCCTGCTCGTTGACGTCCAGGATTCGACCGCTTTCCTGATCGATCAGGAAGATCCCGATCGAGGCTCGATCGAAGCAGAACCGTGTCAAGCGCAGGGCCTTCTCGATGCGCATTCTCTCCGTGATGTCCAGGACGAGAGAGGCCACGCCGATGAACTTTCCATGGGCATCGGTCAAGGCGGTGTTATACCATTCGCAGGTGCGGGTCTCTCCACCCTTGGTCCTGTTTTGATTGACCGAGACAACGCCCCCCGTTTGACTCAACAGCCCCTGCCAGACCTCCTCCACCGTCTTTCTTGCGTACTCGGGGATGATCACATCATAGGCACTCCTCCCCAGCACTTCTTGCCGGGAATACCCGAAAATCCTTTCCGCGGCCTGGTTCCATTCAACCACCCTGAAGCTCAAGTCCCATTCGATGACACCCAGGGGCGTATGCTGCACGTGGAGAGAGAGCCTCTGCGCATGCTCTCGCAGCTCGGCCTCGGCTCGGCGGCGCTCGCTGTTCTCCGTCTCCAAAGCGATCGTTCGCTCCCGGACACGGTTTTCCAAGGTCCGGTTGGAGTCATACAGCTTCAAGAAAAGCAACAGGATGATCACGGACAAAACCATGCACAGGATGATATACAAATGCAAATAGACGGTGCGACGCGGCCATACAGCGGATATCTTTCCGATCGTCCGGCCTTCAAAAACCACGCTCGACTCCAGTTGGAACGACCGGATGAGGTTGAACCGGGCAAGAATGCTGTCAATCCCCTTCAGAGTTGGACCTCGAATATCCAGAAAGAGCTTCCCACTCTCGTCGATGACCGCAATGCGCTCGTAACCATTCGCCTGAGCGGCCAAGGTAAGATATGCCCTGGGGCTCGACTCCTCCATGGTCCACAATGAGCTCGCGATAACCTCCGCGTGGTCATGGATCTGGCTCTCGGCGAAATCCTGAACCCGGTTCTCATAATACACAAAGAACACGCCAAAGGCCGCGCATAAGAGAAGAACCACAAGGCTCATAATGGGTCGAATTTTCATGCTTAGCCCTAATTTCCGAAAACCCAACACAGATCAACCATTGCAATACGATAGCCTATTTCGCAAATTTTTTAATGATTAATAGTATCTAGATGTTATAGCGAGTAGGGTTCCATCTTTCATCATATCCATAATTGCTTCATCAAATTTATCCACCTGACTAACATATGGTGACGCTTTTCTTATCATAATGTGAAATGGCATTTCAGATATAGTATTAGATGTATCTATGACCCTAATATAGGTTCCAGATCGTTTAATATCTGGCCAGGCCCCAGGAGGCCATTCAAGAACAATGTCTCCCCGTTTCTCTACCAGCATCCTCCATACATTTTCCAAATACGATGCCACATAAGTCTTTATTCCATTTGCTTCAATATTTTCTTTATTCCATCCATTTCCACTATAAGTGATAACAACAAAGTTTCCGCGCTTAATATCCATAATTGATCGTATCTTACGAATTTCAGATATGCGTTCGTGACCGGCATAGGTAAATACATTGAGCGGCTTTTTGTAGAATGGGTACCGATGTGTGACCGTATATTCCAAGCGTTCCGCAGTCGGAACAGTCAGAATGGCGTCGTCTATTCCGCTTCTCACATTTTCCTGACACCGGGGCCAGGGATACATGGTCCACACAATCTTCATTCCCATTCTCTTGACCAGCACTTCCGTGATGATCTCATAGAAGAAGCCGGCCATTTCTCCACTGTCGTTGACATAATGAAACGGAGGGAATGCAGGGTAGGCGATCCGCAGCGGCGGTTCGGCCCGAGCGGTGACTGAAGCCAGAAACAGGATCAAGACCGTGCTCACAGACAAGCTTCTTTTGTCTCTCATGGCCGTCTTCCTCGATTTCATACTTTTGATCACCGTCCAGGATCAGGCATTGGACAATGCCTTCGGAAGAGAGTGCTTCGTTCGTCTTGCCCCCAACTATATCATGCAAAGCGATCGCTATCAGTTGAAAAGGCATTCGGGGTCGTCAACCGCGGCGGACGGAAGAGCCCTCCATCACGAAGGCCAGCCGCCTCTCACGCGAATACCCCGGCTGTCAAAAATGTGTTATGGGACTGTCAACCCTAGCCACTTTGCCTGGCCGGGGGTGAATGGAGGAAGACCAGCACAGGAAGGCATCCGCCTTCACATGCGGTGACACAAAAGGATAGAGAGCGTGAGCCATCAAGTTTTGCCCGAAGAAAGGACGCATTCGGCAGCCTCCAAGTGGAGCACCACGGGGCTGATTGTCGACGCCAGGACCGCTTGGATCGTCGCGGGGCTACTCTGGATTGCACTCAGCTCTCCAGGATGCGCTTCCGGCCCCACCAATCATTACAACCAGGGTGTCGAATACCATCAGAGCGGTCGGTTGGAAGACGCTGTCCACGAATACAAGAGGGCCACCCAGTTGACACCGCTCGACCCGCGCCCACGCTTCAACCTGGCGGTGCTCTATCAGGACCAGGGCAAGACGGAGGAGGCAGCCCGCGTGTATCGGGAGATCCTCAACAGCCATCCTGCTTACGCGCCGGCATGGGCAAATCTTGCGACGATTCATGAGAAGCAGGGGAGCCTGCTCGAGGCCGAGGAGGCTTATCGGCGTGCGCTCGAAGCGGACCCCAACGATCCCCAGGTAGCCAGTCAGGTCGGTTTCTTCCTGCTCCGCCGAGGGTATGTGTCCGAGGCCGAATCAGCCTTCAAGCAAGCGATCGACCGAGACCCCCGTTGTGCGAATGGCTATTTTGGCCTGGGACGGATCGCCCTCGACCGCGGCGCCGAGAGGGAAGCCCTCGTCGCCTTCGAAACCGCTGCACGGTACAATCCAAACGACCGGGCCGCTCATCTGGAGGCGGCCAACATTTTGAATGGATGGGGTCGTTCACAGGACGCCCTGGCTCACCTCCGGAAAGCCTCCGCGCTTGAGCCCAAACAGCCTGAACCGTTTTACCGGATGGGATGCCTCCTCAAGGAGCTAGGTGCCTGGAAAGATGCGGAAAAGGCCTTCGAAGACGCCTTGGCCCTTGGCGCCCCGAAGGTCGACTGTTACCGAGAGCTGGATAGCATCTATCGCCATCTCGCTGACGAAGCCAGAGCGGTGGCGGAGAAACAGAACCGCTCCGCGCAGTCACCATGACACCGCGCCCCCCCTCCCGGCAACCACCTGCCGCACTCGCGGGCTGGCCCACGTAGCGGAATACGCTGATTTGACCCCCAGGACTGCCACGGCTCTTATCGAGCAAGCCGCATGGTGCTTCAGATTTTTCTGGACACAGGACTAAGCTCCTGCTAAACTCATCCTGCATGATTGCATGGCAATTCAAATCAACGGGAG
>CALBZH010000616.1 GCA_937889795.1 uncultured Syntrophobacteraceae bacterium
CGAGGTCGGCTACGTGGGGCAGGACGCCACGGATATCCTGATCGACCTCGTCTTCGCGGCCGGCGGAAACCCAACCGTGGCCCAGATGGGGATCGTGTATCTGGACGAGATTGACAAGATCGCCTCGGAGATCATCGCGTACAAGGATGTGTCGGGGAGGGGTGTTCAGAAGGGGTTGCTTCATCTGGTCGACGGGACGGAAAATACGGTTCAGATCGGCAAGGAGAGGGTTACGGTCTCGACCAGGAACGTGCTCTTCATCGCGGGCGGAGCCTTTGAAAGCCTGGAAGGGTTGGTCACGCGGAGAATGGCCCGCCAAGGATTCCAGGGAAGCTGGAAGGACCATCTGCTGACCGACGATCTGGTTGCCTTCGGCATGGAACGGCAGCTCATGGGCAGATTCCCGGTCAAGGTGGTGTATGACCGACTCACGACCCAAGATCTCAAGGACATCATGACCCGAAGCGCGGACAGTGTGCTGCTCGCCTACGCCAACGATCTCAAGGCGTGGGGGATCGATCTGGAATTCACGGACGAGGCTCTCACGGAAGTGGCCCGGCGCGCCGAGCAGGAAGGGACGGGCGCCCGGGGCCTGATCAGCGTGATTCACCGGGTGCTGCTCGAAGACATGTTTCGTCTTCCCGGAAGCTATACGGGCCTCTTCACGGTGGACGGAAGCTATGTCAAAGGGAGGCTGGAATGAGGTTCAAGAGCCTTGCCGCCCTCAAACGACCCGAGCTACGCGAGATTGTTCTGGGAACGCTGCCCCGGCGCATCCGCATGGATCGGTACGCGGCGGAAAAGGCCTTCCGGATCAACGAGCTGGTTCGCACCCTGCACGGGGAAAGTCTGGAATGGTATGGGTTCACGCTCGCGAGTCCGGAAACGCCGGATCTCATCGCGGACATCGGGCTGCCGCAAAACGACCTGAACCTCAAGGTCTACACCGCATTGAGCCCGGAGCGGATCGCGGCTTTCCAGGAAGCCCTGCCGAGCACGCGGATCATCAACGGCTGGATCCACTCCCACGGCGAGCTCGCCTACAAGCACTTCTCCCGGATGGATGAAGCGAACCATCGCGTCGTCATGGATTTTGTTGCCGCCGGCCTGAAGATCCCCATTGCCAAGAGGGAGGTCGCCGTCAAAGACCTCGTCTTTCTCGTGAAGGATCACTTCGCCGACGAGGACCTGGCAATCGGCAGCGTCAGCCTCATCACCGACGCCCCGATTCGCGAAGCGACGATCATGGAGACCGTCTACGGGAGCTTTTGTTATGCCGTGGTCGTTGGCGACGGCGGCTGGCACGAGCAGGAGATTCACACCCGGGAATACGGGGTCCTTTCCGGCCAGGCACGCCTCAGCAGCCAGGAAGCGGAAGTCTGCCTGGTGGATACGGGAGGCACTTTGAGCCCGTCGGATCTCGTGGCTCTGAGGAGCGAGGTGGAAAGGAAGATCCGGCCCAACACGAACCCTCCGGTCGAGATGATGGAGCGGATGTAGCCCGGGAAGCCCGGCCGCCCGCTTCGTGGCGCCCACATCATCGAGGCATCATCCAGCCGTTGTCGTCAGTGCAAGGAGGCGATGCTATAATATTTAAAATGGGGCGATTGTTGGAGTAATGGCTGAAGCCCCACAACGATGAGCACCAATCGACCTAGGGAGGACGGATCATGGCGGATGAACCCAAAAGCTGTTCCTTTCTTGGACAGCGTTATCCCGAAGGAATGGAGATTTGCGACGACGAAATGAGCTTCGGAAACTGCTGGGTGTGCGCTGGAGGTGAGCTTGAATACCGACCCCATTTTGTCACAGCCAATTATCCGGAGCGGCTGTAGCGCGAAGCAAGTGTCCCTTGATGGATGAATAAATGGCCGAGAGGCAGCGGATGCGGAACATCGGCGAGCTGCCTCTCCTTGACGCCCACAGAAGCCAGAAAAGGATTGTTCCAACAGCCTTCGGGCGGGCAGTCATGCTCGAGCATACTGCCGGGATCCAAGCACGGAGGGCTCTTCCCTGCGCCACGACAGAGCGCCCGCACGCCACCTCCTCCTCAACGGCTCACGATCTTCAGTGCCTCTGTGCCGAAAACGGAAAAAGACACTCCAGTCGTCGAAGTCATGAACGTGCGCTTCCCCATCTTGATTTGCAGTCGCCAGATCGGATGTCGACCCAGGCCGACGTCCAAATTGAGCTGCATGCTGACGAGGAGGAAGAGATGGAAAGTTCTCAGGAGCTGGTGTCACGGTTGAAGCAGAAATACCCCATGCTACACACCTTCACGGACCGCCCCTTCGGGATTGAGATCGAGTTTTTCGGGCTGCAATACTATATCCTGCCGCCCGACAATGGCATCATCAAGCCACACAACATCCATTCGAAGGCAAAAGACGGCAGAGAGCTCACGCAACTGCTGAGCGACTACAAGCTGAGCCTGGGGACCGATAAGGATTCCTGGCACCTCGAAGAGGACTCCTCCATTGTTCATCGGGGGGGTGTGGAGCTGATCAGCCCGATTCTCCGCGGCATGGATGGACTGATGGAAGCGTATCGGTTCTTCCAGCTGCTTCGAGAGATACGGCGTGTAAACATTGATTATTCTTGCGGCTTTCACGTTCACCACGGTGTTGATCGTCACGCTTATCAATGTGAGCAATTGAAGGAGCTGGTGAGGATTATCTACGCGATTGAAGATTATGTTTACCTGTTGATCGGTGAAAACAGATTCGCCAAAGAGACCTGTCGTCCTATGGACTTAGACATAAACGATTTTCAACAATTGAAAGAATGTGGCGATGAATGTGTCACTCATGGATGTCAAATCAAAAGGCTCTGGTATTCATCCGAAAATCGGTACGATCCAGACTGTAATCGTTCCGATCGATATGATATGACTCGTTATCATGGTTTAAACCTTCATTCATATTGGTACCGATCGACAATTGAATTCAGATATCACTCGGCCGTTCTGGATGCGGTCGATGAAGCCATGCAGTGGATTATATTTACGCAGTTCCTGGTGGAGCTCAGCGCCGGAAATGTTCCAATCATCGATTACCACTTGACCACAAATAAGTGGATGAAAACCATGTACAAGGTTTATTTGGCCTTCGGTCACATGAATCGAATCAGAGGTTGGCATCCGGGCAAAGCTGTTGTATCAAAGGAGCCGGCTGAGCGACAGGCGCTCTAGCCGCAAGAGCTCGATCCGGCCAATGAGTCAGTGTCCGGGTCATGGAAACGGGATTCAACGCGGGGGACCAACGGGGAATGTGTGATATCTTTGCACTGTCGGCGGGGGTGAACTACACGGCTCAGCAGTATTTGCCCATTTTCGCCGAAAAGGGCAAACGCAACATGAGCGGCTGGGGGATCGGTTTCTACCGGGACAACCGCGCCCTGGTGGAGCGATCTTCGGAAAAGGTCTATGACGGCGACCAAGTGCACGAGAGCTTCCAGAGGCTGGCGCGGGTGGTCGACAGCCGGATCATCGTCTCGCACATCAGCTGCCCCTTGAGCGGCGGAAGTCATGCCGCGCACAACCACCCGTTCACGCTCCCGTTCTTGGACCATGAATGGCTCTTTGTTCACGTCGGTATCGTGGAACGGATCGATGCCTACCAGACTCAGAATGAGCCCAGGATCAACGTCGAGACGTATCCCGCCAGGATTTTCGAGTATTTGAGGGATCAGCTGGTCTCCTACCTGCGGTATACGCCTTACTCGAGCCTCGGGCGATGCCTGGTGAAGAGCATCCGGACGATGATCGCGGAGTATCCGGGACGGTACTCTTTCTTTCTGGCCAACGAATCCATGGTGTTCGGGTTTTCCAATTTTCGACAACTGATGGTGCTGCGGGAATTGGAAAGTTTTGGAAACAGCCTGGTGATCACATCCATCAAGGAGGGACTGAGCGACAAGGAATGGACGGCGATCGAACCGGAGAAGGGCTCGCTTGGAAAGCTGATCGCCGTCGCCGGACCCGATATTCTGTATTTGGGGGATGTGCCCGAGAGCTCCCTGATCTAGCCTTGTCCTTTGGAGCGCTCGTACCCTGCAACGGAGCACAACGTGACCTCTCGCAGAGCTCGGACACGAACGAAACCGCTTTTAATCAACGCTTCGGGTGGAAATGACCTCTCATGTGCGACTTATTTGCTCTGTCTGCCGCGACCAACTACTCTGCACCGAAGTCCCTGCCGCTCTTCGCGTCCAAGGCGGGAAGAAACATGGACGGCTGGGGAATCGGCTACTTCAAGAAGGGCCATGCCTACGTCGAGAAATCAGCAGCACGGGCCTACTATGAAGGGCGATTTCATGACGGTTTTCAGCGACTGACCCGCGTCATCGCCAGCAAGTTCATCATAGCCCACGTCCGTCTGAGAACAAGTGGCCCCATTGACGAGTGCCATGCCCATCCCTTTGTCGCCCGCTTGAACGGACAAGACTGGATTTTCGCTCACAACGGAAAAGCCCCCGCGATCGAGTCCTACCGCGGCAAGACGATTCAACTGGACGAAGCCGTCAGCGATTCGGCCCGTGCCTTTGAATACCTGCTGGACGGCATGACCGCCCGCTATGAGAGAGGTCGGCATTTCCACGGACTCTTTTCGGCCGTCATGGACACGTCCAGACAGCTGGTCGAGGAATACCCCGGCTCCTACAACTACTTGCTGACCAATGGCTGGGTGTTGTTTGTGTTCAGCAATCACCGCCAACTGCTCTAGATCGGAAGAGCACACGTCTGAACTCCAGTCACGAGTGGATATCGCGTATG
>CALBZH010000617.1 GCA_937889795.1 uncultured Syntrophobacteraceae bacterium
TCTGCCGCCCCAGAACATCAAGGTCCGCGCCTTTGTTCCGGAAACGCGGGTTGCCGCCATTCAGCCCGGAGATCCCGTTCAAGTCGTGGTCGACGGTCTGAAGGACCCGATTGCTGGCACGGTGAGCTTCATTTCGCCCCGTGCGGAATTTACCCCGCCGGTGATCTACAGCCTGGAAAGCCGCGGCAAGCTCGTCTTCATGGTCGAGGCGGTGTTCCCACCCGAAACGGCAGTCAAGCTGCACCCGGGGCAGCCCGTCGATGTTCGCTTCGGATCCTGAGCCATGACGAACGATCTCGCCATCGATGTGCGCGGCATGACCAAGCGATTCGGAGACCTCACGGCCGTAAACCAGATCGACCTTCAGGTCCATACGGGTGAAATCTGCGGCTTTCTAGGGCCGAACGGGAGCGGCAAGACCACCTTCATCCGCATGCTCTGCGGATTGCTGCGCCCCGACGGGGGGAGCGGCACCTGCCTCGGACTTGATGTGATTCACGAAAGCGAGCTCATCAAGCGGCAGGTTGGCTACATGACGCAGCGCTTCAGCTTTTACGAAGATCTGAGCATCGCCGAGAATCTTGATTTCGTGGCTCGCCTCTATTCGATGAAGAATCGTCGCGAGGCGGTGAGTCAGAGCCTGGAGCGGCTCGGGCTCGCCAAGCGGCGGAACCAGCTGGCCGGTGAGCTGTCGGGGGGCTGGAAGCAGCGCCTCGCCCTCGCGGCCTGCATGATCCACCAGCCGCGGCTGCTTCTGCTCGACGAGCCCACAGCCGGAGTGGATCCCAAGGCGCGCCGGGAATTCTGGGAGGAGATCCACCGCTTGGCCGACGAAGGACTCACCTTTCTGATTGCCACCCACTACATGGACGAAGCTGAACGCTGCCACCGTTTGGCCTTTATCCTCTATGGTGATCTCCTTGTCACGGGAACGGTGTCAGAGGTGGTCCGTCAATCGAATCTGACGACCTGGGCGGTGACCGGTCCGGATCTCATGCGGCTCTCCGAGCGTCTCCTGGAATCTCCCGGAGTGGAGCAGGCCGTGGCTTTCGGCAGCGCGCTGCATGTGAGCGGGGATGATCAGGCGGCCCTCGATCAGGCCATCGCACCATTCAGGACGGCGCCCTACGAATGGCGGCGGGTCGAAGCGGGGCTGGAGGACGTCTTCATTCATCTGATGGAGAAATCGAAGGGTGGTCGCTCATCATGAAGAAGCGCCATGAGTTCTCGTTTAAGCGGTTTTGGGCGATGGTCGTCAAGGAGTTCATCCAGATGCGCCGGGACCGGGTGACCTTCGCCATCATGGTCGGTATCCCTTTGATCCAGCTGATCCTCTTCGGTTTTGCCATCAATTCGGACCCGAAGCACCTTCCGGCCGCCGTGCTGCAGGCCGACCGGGGACCGCAGGCCCGCACCATCCTGCAGGCGATTCAAAACAGCAGTTACTTCGACTTCGTTCGGGAAGTGCACACCGAGACGGAAGCCCACGAGGCGCTCGCGCGCGGTCAGGTGCAGTTCGTGATCAATATCCCCGAGAATTTCAGCCGCGACTTCCTGCGAGGCGACCGCCCGGCCGTCCTGGTCGAGGCCGATGCGACGGATCCCGCGGCCACCGGCAATGCCCTCAGCTCGCTCACGAACGCCGTGAACGGAGCCCTGCAAAACGATCTCAAGGGGCCTCTGGCCTACCTTGCTGGATCCGACGGTCCGGTCGACCTGCGCATCCACGCCAAATACAATCCGGAAGCCATCACGCAGTACAACATCGTTCCGGGCTTGATGGGGGTCGTCCTGACCATGACCATGGTCATGATCACGGGGCTCGCGATCACGCGGGAGCGGGAGCGGGGCACCATGGAAAACCTCCTCTCGATGCCCACCCGCCCGTTCGAGGTGCTGCTCGGGAAGATCATTCCCTACATCCTGGTCGGCTACGTCCAGGTGGGGCTGATCCTCTTCGCGGCCCAGCTCATCTTCAACGTGCCCATGATTGGGAGTCTCCCCCTTCTGCTAGTGGTGGCCCTGGTCTTCATCGCCGCCAACCTGGCCATGGGAATCACCTTTTCCACCGTGGCTCAGAACCAGCTCCAAGCCGTCCAGATGGCGTTCTTCTTTTTCCTGCCGTCTCTCCTGCTCTCCGGCTTCATGTTTCCGTTCCGGGGCATGCCCGTGTGGGCCCAGCGCATCGGTGAAGTCTTTCCTCTGACGCACTTCCTGCGGATTGTCCGTGGCATTCTGCTCAAAGGAAACGGGCTCGATGAGGTGGTGCGCGAGCTGTGGCAAATCGCTCTCTTCGCCACGGTTGCCCTGATCATCGGAGTGAAGCGGTATCGGCAGACGTTGGATTAGGAGGTGTCGGGTGTCGGGTTTCTGGTGTCAGATAACAGTTAGTCGCGAGAGAATCGGGAGGCGGGGCAGTGGACCGAGACCTGGAGCATGCGCTGGACGGTTCGGACATTTCTCTGAGGGGCTGAAAAAAAGTGCCGGAATAGGCCGGGTTCCGGCGGTAGTTATGGACCTTCCCGGCGAAACCCGACACCGGACACCTGACACCTGGCTCATCCTGACGCATGCGGCCAGATGCCTTATCGGTCTGGCCATTGTTCTGAGCCTCTGCTCCTGCGCGGTCGGGCCGGACTACAAAAGACCCGACGTGCAAGATGTGACTCCGGCGGACTGGCGTTGGAAGATTGCCGAGCCGCGCGATGCGGTTCCGAAGGGCGAGTGGTGGCGGGTATTTGAGGATCCGGTGCTGGACGAGCTCGAATCGGGGGCGGTGGCGGCCAACCAGGATTTGCGCGCGGCGGTGGCTCGAGTCGATGAAGCACGGGCCGCGGCCCGAATCACGCGAAGCCAGTTCTTTCCGCAAATCTCCTTGGACCCCCTGGTCAAGCGGGAGCGCACATCCGGCAACCTGCCGACGCCGATTCCCTTTGACGTCCCCGTGGGGCATGTCAACACGTTCAGCGTTCCGTTCGACCTGAGCTACGAGGTGGATCTCTGGGGACGTGTCCGGCGTTCGTTCGAGGCGGCTCAAGCCAAGGCCCAGGCCAATGTTTCCGACTACCAGAACGTCTTGCTGACGCTGACGGCGGATGTGGCGGTCAACTACTTCCTGGTTCGCGCCTTGGACGCGGAGATTGGGGTTCTCCAGAAATCGATCCAATCCCGTGAAGATACGCTTCGCATCCTGAACGGTCGTTTTCAGGCGGGCACGATCCCTGAGGTCGACGTTGCTCAGGCCCGGCGGGAGCTGGCGAGTGCGAAGGCCGACTTGGCGGACACGCGGCGTCGGCGGGCCGAAACGCTTCATGCCTTGGCATTGCTGTGCGGGCGGCCGGCCAGCGACTTCCAGCTCTCCGAAGGATCCGCTCCGACCTCGCCGCCCGATGTTCCCGTTGGTCTGCCTTCCTCGCTCCTGGAGCGCCGGCCGGACGTCGCCCGGGCAGAACGGACGCTGGCGGCCCAAAACGCCCAGATCGGTGTTGCCAAGGCCGCCTACTTTCCCGTGCTGCGCCTGACGGGGCAAATGGGCACTCTGAGTGCGGACGCCGACAAGCTCTTCACCGACCCGAGCCGTGTGTGGTCCATCAGCCCGAGCCTCAGCCTTCCCCTGTTTACCGGTGGACGCACGGCTGCAGAAGTCAAGCGGGCCGAGGCGGTCTACCAGGAATCGTTGGCCGCTTATCGCCAGTCCGTGCTCGCGGCCTTCAAGGAAGTGGAGGATTCGCTCGCGCAGATCGTCCTGAGAAACGAGGAGTCCATCGCTCAGACCGAGGCTTTCGAGGCTGCCGCTCGAGCCGCGGTGCTCGCGAAGGCCCGCTACGATGCCGGGACGGCGAGTTACCTGGAATTTCTCGACGCGGACCGAAACAGCCTCGTGCGCGAGCAACGGCTGGCCCAGCTGGCGGGCCAGCGCTTTGTGGCGACCGTGCGGCTCATCAAGGCCCTGGGCGGTGGTTGGGAGCCCGGGCCGGACCCTGGGCCGAATGTCGGGGCAGAGGGAGGGGGAGGCGAGAAAAGCGACGGTCAGGAGTAGCTGGGCATGGACCTGTCCGGTCTTGTCTATTTTTCGTCGTCAGTCTGAGAAACAGCTTCGCCTGGAACAGGGGATTGCTCTTCATGGGTGCTGGCCACCGGTCCCGATTGCCCCGCTTTTTCGGCGGGCTTTTCGATGGAGAGGAGCTCGATTTCGAAGATCAAGGCGCTCTGGGGTGGAATTCGGCCGTGAGAGCGATTCCCATAGGCGAGCTTGGCAGGGATGAAGGCTTGCCACTTGGAACCGACCTTCATGAGCTGCAGCACTTCGGTCCAACCCCGCACGACCCCCGAAACACCCACGGAAGCAGGCTCTCCGCGAGCGAAGGAGCTGTCGAACTCGGTGCCATTCACTAGCGTTCCGCGATACTGAACCTTGACTTTGTCCGTTGCAGCGGGACTGGGCCCGTTTCCCTCTAGGATCACCTTGTACTGAAGACCGCTCGGCAAGGTGACAACACCTGGCTTTTTGGCATTTTCGGTCAGGAAAGCCTCGCCTTCCTTGAGGTTCTTGTCGGCCAGTTCGCTGTACTTGAGCTGCTGGGCCGTCCAGATCCTCTTTTTCAGCATGCCGAGGGCTTCCTTCATTTCATGCTCGCTGAAACGGGGCTGCTCCCTTTTGTAAGCATCCCGGACTCCCTCAATGATGGTGTCGAGATCGAGCTCGACCGGTTGCTTTCGCGCATTGCTCCCGAATTCATAGCCCAGGCTATAGCTGTCCATGGCCTTTGAGTCCCCCGACGGCGATTGCGCATGGGTCGTTCCGAGACACAGGCACAGAATCCCCAGAATAGTGGCAATTCGAAGGAAGCTCAGGCGTACTGAAATCCCCTGCGTCTTCATCGTCGATTGATCCCTTTGGCTATGGCGCTGAGTCAGAAAACGAAACGGTCGGACTCCCTCGCCCCCTTTCGGGGGAGAGGGAGACGATCGATGTGCTGCTTGGGAGCTCGACACTCCCATCGACGTTCTAATGGACCACTTTGTACGGGCGCATCATCTCATTGTCTTCATGGTCGATGATGTGACAGTGCCAGACATAACCGGGACCTTCGGTCGGGTCAAAGGAATAAGTGTTTCGCCCCGGCTTCACCAGCCTGTTGGGGATGCTCGTCGGTGCCCATCGAGCCACGATGCGCATGACTTCACCCGGCATTAGGATCGCCGTGTCGTTCCACCCCGACTCTTCGGCTGCCGGCGGGCGCGCGGGATATTCTGCATTCGTCAGCGGGTCTATAAGGTAGTTGATTCCACTGTTGTTCCGGAGCGCCAGGTTGCCGCCCAAGGCCCCGTCGCCATTTGGAGTCGAATAGGAACCAGGCGGGCCATAGCCGGGGCAGAACACACCGGCAGGACAACCCAACGTGGCAGACCCGGGAAAGGCTGCTTCCCAGTCCTCGATGTAGGCATCGGCGTTGTAGGGCTGCCGGTTCAAGATCTGGAAC
This sequence comes from uncultured Syntrophobacteraceae bacterium, assembly GCA_937889795.1. GTDB lineage: Bacteria > Desulfobacterota > Syntrophobacteria > Syntrophobacterales > Syntrophobacteraceae > CALBZH01. The sequence goes on from CALBZH010000617.1 coordinate 5,484, forward strand.
TGAACGAGGTGCGTGTGCATGGGGTGCGCATCGCCCGTGAGGTTAATGATCTCCCACATTTCGGTGGATCCCACCTGGGGGAGCTCGCTCACGCCATCGGCGAACTCCGCAGCAATGCTGGGAGAATGCAAGCCGTCCCATTTGGTGTTGTTGACCAGTACCTCGAGGGGGCCTGTTTCTTCGCCCTGGGCATCCATCCCCATGACCTCTTTGAGCACCAGCTGCCTGACCTTATCGATTTTGACCCCCTTGCCAAGATGTCCGAATCCATCGGTCAGCCGCTCGGTCCTGGCAATCAAGGGTCGTCCACACCCGCCGCTTGCCGGGTTGCAGCTCGTATCCCTTCGATCCTTCAACGGGATGTTCACGTTGAACCTCATGATGCTGGCCATGCCTGGCTGGTCGGCTCCGGGAATCAGTCCTTCGGGAAAGGGGATCTGCGCATCGTTTTTCACCGTGACGGTGCTTCCCATGGGAACCTTGGAGAAGTCCACGATCACATAGACACGCTCACCAGGGGCAAAAAGCACAGAGCTTACTGGTGCGGGCGAATCCAGATAAGCGTCGTCTCTGCCCACGACGTAGACCGGAGGGGAAGGCTCGCCTGAGTCGCCGAAGGTGAGATTATAGAACCGGGCGTTGGAGCCGTCCAGCAACCGGAACAGGTAGCGCCGTGGTTCAACGTCGAGATGCGGCCAGGGCGCTCCGTTAACAATCGCGACGTCCCCGATGTACTCGGGATTCCAGAAGGGATGCATGTCCGGATTGGGTGGCGGGCCGTTCAGCTCGCCGAAATCGGGATTGCTCCCATCCGGGAAGAACAGCTGTCCGTTGGTGTCGAACTGACGGTCCTGGATCGCCAGCTCGATGTCGTAGGCACCACCCGGAAGGTTCCGCGGCTCGGTCAACGGGGCATTGATGAAGTAGAACGCGGCAAGGCCACCGTAAACATTGGTGCGCGTCGCACCCAGAGCGTGGTCATGAAACCAGAGCGTGCCCGGTTCCTGCAAATTGTCGTAGAGGTAGATCGCTTTTCCGGGTCCGGGACTGTCAAGGGTGGCGTAATCTTTCCCGTTGATCCCATTCGGCGTGAACCACTGTTCCGGACCTCCGTCGAATGCCGACCGCGTTTCGCCGCCGTGCAGGTGCGGAACGGCCGGAATCGGACCGGTGTACGGATTTGAGCACTCCGGGTTCCACATGTTCGGCATGGTGATGTCCATACAGTTCATCATCCCCGTATTGCCGAGGGGATTCGCCCAGTGAATGGACTGGTCTACCGTAATCAATCCTTGAACCAGTCCCGTCCCGATCGGAATCGACTGCCCGAAGCTGGGCAGCTCGTTCACGTACTTCACGATCGTCGGAATGAACCGTTGTGCTTCTATGGTCACTGCAGGCCAGTGAGCGGGACCCAGGAGCTTTTTCGTGATTGCGTCCCGGACCTCGTAGGCCCACACTCGCGTCGGATCATAGTCGGATACGGGGAGTACCTGTTGCTCGACTTCCTTCATGGTGACTTCCAGCAACGGGTGCTTCAGGGCGTCGACGCGCGGCAAAGTGGCGTTGTACCCCGGACCGAACACCGGCAGCGTGGCGTCGAACTTGATGCTGTCGTAGAGTTGATTCCCGTCGAGAGGTGTCTGGGCGACGAGATTGCTCGCCGAAACCCTCGCAGCGTTCACGAAACCTGTCAACAAGAGGGCGCTAAAAAGTGCCCAACGTCGGATACGCATTGCATCGTGTGTCATGATGCTCCTCCCTTTCTTGGCTTGCTCGACCTCATGGTTTGGCACAGGAACGGTTCAGGCATGCTTCGCTGCCTGTTCTGCTCGCAACCTGCAGTCTCACGCAGGACCTCCTTTCCTGGCGATCGGCCCTTAGCGGCCACGTCGTCCTTGACAAATGCTTGTGATTACGCACGCCAAAAAACATATAGGAAGATCGCTCTACGTTTCTAGACGGGGACATCCCAGGAGATCACAAGTCCTGTCGTTGCGTAAGATGCCGCCCGCTCGTGCGTACGGAGCCCCTGATTGTTGCCTAGCGATGACAAACGCTGTATCAAAGAGCACTTGAGCGCTTTTTGCGCTGAAGCGCAGGCGATCTTGGAATTCAGGTCGCCCCCCACGCATCGTGGTACAGCATACCCTGTGCCAGAGTAGATTTCGCATTCGAATGGCTGGAATTACTTTAGAGTATGAGTAATTATGACTATCGAAATGGGGAGGAATGAGGGTGGGTATTTTACTGAAACGATCTCCAGTTCTCCCACTTTGGAATAGGGGTGTCCGGTTTTGGGTTAAGCTCCAAATGGTTAGTGGCCTGGAGGCCAATATGGCAGGGGGCATTTTGGCATGGGAGGTGGAGCGGTTGCGACCGACACGCGTCAGAAATACAGCTTCCATTCGGTGAAGAAGATGGTGGGGAGGGTTCCGAATTCACTCTGGACATTGACTGTGGAACCGGACTGTTCGGGAGGGGGCCCGAAGTTGAGCATCAGGCCGATGAGGAGATCCATCTCATCGGAGAGGGAAACGGTCACGATGGGCTGAAGCTGGGTCGAGCCGTCGGAGAGGGAGCTGATGGCGGAAAGCCGTCCGGTCACAAGGGGGGTGAATTCATACTGGGCGACCATCCCTGCGAGGTTTCGACTCATTTGGAGGCTGGATCCGAACTGGGTGCGCACCAGCGCCGCATTCAGGTCATTGGGGTCGCCGGCCCCGTGGTAGAAATATTCAAAATCGAGAGTCAGGCCGTTTTCGAAGCGATGGCCCAGCCCGAGCACCCCGACGAGATTGTTCCAGAACAGGTCTCCTTCCATGGGCCGGGGCAGAGGCGTCTTGCGCATGGATAGATACTGCGCCACCTCTGCGCGCACCTGGATGGGCCCCACGTCGCCGACCGCTCCCGCTCCCAGGTGGTATCCCCCGTAAATCTTGCCTCCCTGCAAGGACAGGTCCCAGTCGTCCACATTCGTGAATACCCTCCCCAACGCGGCGGAACCGTACCAGGATGCGTCCTTGGGGTCATTGCGGCTCCCGTTCGGGCGGAGGAGGATTTCTGGCCCTGCCGACCCTACGAGGTTGATTCCCGAGAACCTCCCCAGTGGGACATCCACCTTGATGGCGTCCACGCCGGGCTTGTAATCTCTGTCGAATTGAGTGGAGTCAAAGGGGAAGAACACATCGAGGGGGTTCCAGAAGTAAGTTTTACCAAAGGTGATCGCCTGGCGTCCCAAGGTCACGTCGCCCCAGCTCAGGGAAAGCTTCGCGTTGAACCGGTCGAACAGGGACGTTGCAAGCACTTGATCGTCTTCGATGACATTCCAGCTGCCACCCAACACCCGGTAGCGCGTGGCGGAGCTGCTGGAAGCGGGTCCAAAGGCCAGCGGGCTGCCACCCGCCAGTTCCGTCGACGACGCGGTGAGGGTCTGGACCCAATGGATCTCGTAGGCCAGCGACTGGCTTGGCTTGCCGGCGAGGGTCAGGCGAAGGATGCTTTGAGACAGGGCATCGACGGTGTTTTGTGCGCTGAAGGGATACGTCCCGTCCTGATCCAGAAGGAAGAACAGGGTGCGGATGCTACCGTTCACACCGAAACCCTTTTCGCTGTCGCCAACGAGCGCTTGCGCTGCGTGTCCGATGAGGCCGATGTTGGCAGTGAGCAGGAAGACAACAAGACCTGCCCCCGTCAACGTCGAACCCAATAAACGACCTTGCTTCATGAGATACCCACCGTGCGCGCGTTCATTGATTCATCGATCTGAATGGTGGCGCCGCCTTCCACGGCGGCGCTGAAGCTGGCCAGGTGCAAAGATGTCTTTGCGCCGCCGTGGAAGGCGGCGCCACCGTTTTGTCTTGAGGCCGGCCAGGGCGAGCGCGCGCTAGTACTACAACGAGACATTACGGCTCCCTCGCCCCCATTTTGGGGAGAGGGCTGGGGTGAGGGGGGCTTACAAAGCGGATTTACCCTCACCTTAGTCCTCTCCCAGAGGGAGAGGAGACGTCCGCAGCTCCGCATGGCCTCTGGATGTCTCGTTGTAGTACTAGTGCTCCGTCAAAGAAGTTGTGCTGGGCAAAAGAACACCCCCCAACCCCCCTCGGAGGGGGGAATCAAAGGGGGGTGTACCCTGCGGAACAAAGCTGACAGAGCACTAGCCTTGCTCCACGTCCCCCGTAATCCGGCCGTCCTGGAGCGTGATCAGCCTTCGGGCGCGGTGCATGACCGCCTGGTCGTGGGTGGAAAAGAGGAACGTGATTCCTTTTTCCTCGTTCAGTTTCCGCATGAGGTCCATGAGGGCGTTGCCCGTTTCTGAATCCACGTTGGCGGTCGGCTCATCGGCGAGCAGCAGGGCTGGCTCCGGAGCGATCGCCCGGGCGATGGCGACCCGCTGCTGCTGTCCTCCCGAGAGCTCCCTCGGGAGGCGATGTTCGAGCCCCTCCAGGCCTACCTCCTTCAAAACGCGCATCACCCGTTCCAGTCGTTCCTCTTTGCCGACTTTCTGCAGCATCAGGACATACTCTGCGTTCTCAAACGCCGTCAGAACCGGTATGAGATTGTAGCTCTGGAAGATGAAACCAATGCGGTCGCGTCGTAGCCGGCTGAGCTCCGTTCCCGATAATGCCGTAATTTCGCTCCCCTCGATCTTCATGCTTCCGGATGTGGGCCTGTCCAGGCCCCCGATGATATTGAGGAGCGTTGTCTTTCCCGATCCCGAAGGACCGGCCATCGACGTGAATTCGCCCGCCGTCAGGACCAGGTCCACCCCCCGCAAGGCGTGGGTTACGATGTCATCAGAACCGTAATCTTTGGTCACTGCCGTCGCTTCAACGATCTTCAACTCTCGAATCTCCTATCTCAGAGTCTCGGCCAGTTTCACACGAGTCACGCGCCGCATGGGGACCAAGCTCAGCATCAGGGTGGCGGCGAGAACGATACCCGCGGTCCAGAGAAGGATGGCGGGCGTGAGGAGGGCGTGAATGGTGGTCGACACGGCAAACCCCGAAATGGTGACGCCTTCGGGCATGAGCGAGGCCATGTCCCATCCCCAGACCTGGAGTGCCAGGGCGGACGCCCCTCCGGTTACCGTTCCCAGAAGGCAGCCGAGCCCCCCGATAAAGGCCGACTCCATGAAGAGCTGTCTCTGCAGCTGGGCCGGAGGAGTCCCCAAGGCTTGAAGGACGGCAAACTCGCGCTCCCGCTCCACGACGGACATGAGGAGGGTATTCAGAATCGTGAACAGGATGATCATGAACAAGAGACCTTGAAAGACCCAATTGGAGACACGGTCCAGCCGGATATACGATGCAACCTCAGGCAGAACCTCCTGCCACCCCAGCACGGCCATGTGCTTGCTTCGGCATAACCGCGTGAGCGCCGCCATGGCAGCCTCTTGATCGCCCGGCCGTTTGAGAAGGATTCCCATCTGCGTTGCATCCCGGATCCCCAACCCGAAAACGTGGCGCGCAAAGGTGATGGGGATCTGGATCAAATACCCGTCGATCTCGCTGGACCCCGTTTTAAAGATGCCCTTGACGCGGCACAGTTCTTCGACGAGCTGTCCTTCAGCGTTGTTGGTCGTGAGAACGATCTTGTTTCCGATCTGAACCTTCAGCTGCCCGGCCAGATGCTCTCCCAGAACCACCTTTCGGTCATCGCTGTCCTCGAGGTAGTCCCCGAGGATGATATGGCGCGCCAATGGGGACGTCCGTTTCTCGGTGGAGGGCTCCACACCCATCATGGACACACCCACCCCCCCCGCC
>CALBZH010000618.1 GCA_937889795.1 uncultured Syntrophobacteraceae bacterium
CGACAAGGATGGCATGATCCTGGATTTTTTGGCTGCCGAGATCACCGCCCGGACCGGTCGGGATCCCGGGGAGCACTACCGAGCGCTGACCGAGCAGTTCGGCACCCCGGTCTACGAGCGCATCGACGCTCCCGCCACCGCAGCGCAAAAGGAGAAGTTGAAGAAGCTCTCGCCCGAGCAGGTCACCGCAAGCACGCTGGCCGGAGAGCCGATCCAGGAGAAGCTCACCCGCGCCCCGGGCAACAACGCTTCCATCGGAGGGCTCAAAGTGGTGACGGAAAATGGCTGGTTCGCCGCCCGCCCATCCGGTACCGAGGATGTGTACAAGATTTACACCGAGAGCTTCAAAGGGGCCGAGCACCTGCGTCAAATTCAGGAAGAGGCACAGGCCATTGTCAGCCGAGCCTTCGAAGCCGCATGACCGAGCTGTCGAGAGGACGCCTTGCCGCCCGCCCTGGTCATCGTCACACAGGCCGGCCTCCCTCCGAGCTCAGCGCTTTCTAAAGCCGTTGCAGGAGCCCCTTCGACTTCGGTGGGGCTCCCATCTACCGTCTGTCATCGTCCCCTGCCCGCATGGTCTCTTCCCCGGTCACGCACAGTTTTTGCAAACCTCCATCCCAACAATGACGCCGTTGTGCGCCCCGATGTCTTGGAAGGAAGTGCAGGAGAAGCCCGATGCCAGAGGCATTCGACCTCAGCAGTATGCTCGAGGAAATCATCGAAGACGAGAAGATCAGTACTTCCAAGCGCAAGAAGATCTCCCAGGCCGACATCAAGCGGATGCTTCGGGAGCGCAGCCAAGCCGCCAGGAAGAAGGACCGGGACCCTCCCCCCGATGCCGCGCCGTCGAGCTCCGAGGCGTCGTCGGCTCCCGAGTCCCCGAAATCAGGTGCCCTCGAGCAGCCGAAATCATTCGAGCGGCATCCATCCCCTCCTTCTCACGCGCCTAGCCAGGCTGGACCGGCGATGCCCATGGAATGGACGAGTCAATCGCTCGTCACGGCGGCTCCCACCATCGTGGGAATCGAGGGCGTTTCCAGTCCCAACAGCGTGGTCCCCTCAAGGGTCATCCGCAAATACCGGGTTGCTCCCATGCGGGTTGAAGGTCGGGTCCTCTATCTTGGCATGGAGAACGCAAGTGACCACAAGAAGATCCATGCGCTCGAGCTCCTGACCGGCATGCGCGTGGAGCCCGTTGAGCTTCCCGCACCCGATATCGAGCGGGCGCTCGCCGCCCTGAACAAGCACGCCATGGAAACATTTGCCCTTGTCGAGACGGACGCTGGGGCAGCCGACCCCACGGGGATTCGACACGTGCTGCGCGCCCTGCTTGACTCGACGGGCTTCGACGCCTTGATCACGCCCGGGGTCCGCCCCGCCATCAAGTCGCACAACGGGCTCGAAGCGACGGCATTGCCTCCCCTGACCTCCGACCAATGCGTCCGGTGTGCCAAGGGGCTGATGGAGGAGCGACAGTGGGAAGAGCTCCTTCAGCGTCAAGAAATCGACTTCGCAGTCACGATCCCGGACCTGGGTCGCTTTCGCGTCAACGTCTATCGTCAAAATGGCTCGGTTTCCCTGACCATCCGAAAAATTCCCTCGGCCATCCCATCCTTGAAAGAGCTCGAGGTTCCCGCCTCCCTCGACTCGGTCGCTCTCAAGCCCCATGGCCTTGCGATCTTCGCGTCCCCAACCGGCCAGGGCAAGACGACCACGATGAACGCCGTCATCCATTGCATCAACACCACGATGGCGTGCAACATCATCACACTCGAGGACCCGGTCGAATACGTGCATACGCCCATCATGAGCACGATCAGCCAGCGCGAGATCGGCAAGGACACCGTCTCGTTCGGGGCCGGGTTGAAAAATGTCCGCCGCCAGGCCCCCGATGTGATCGTGATTGGAGAGGTTCAGGACCCGAAAACCTTCCGGCTGGCTCTGGACGCGGCGACAGCGGGCCATCTGGTCCTGTGCACTCTGTCCGCCTTCAATGCGACCAACGCCATCGACCACATGCTCCACCAGTTTCCTTACCATCTGCAGGCTTACGCGCGGCAGCAGCTCGCCGAATCGCTCCTCCTCGTCTTCTGTCAAAGACTTGTCCCGACCGCCGATCGGCAGTCCCTGATCGTCTTGCACGAAACCCTGTTCGGCAGCCCCCGTATCAAGGAGCTTCTGCGGGAGGGCCAGCTTTCCCTTCTCAGAACGCAACTGCACCAGGGAGAAGAGGATTTCGTGCCCATGGATCTTTGCCTGAAGACATTGCTCCACGAGGGGAGGATCGCCGTGCAGGACGGCGCGCTGCTGGCGGAAAACCCGGGCTTCGTCCTTGGCGCGGACATTCACCCGTCCTTCTGACGGTTTTGAGGTGCACCAACCCATGCCGCTGATCACGCACATCAACCTGGACTACAGCCGACCCGTCAAGCTCGCCGAAGAAGTCTACTGGGTCGGCTTCCACGACGCTCAAACGGAAGCCCCCACGAATCCGTACCTCATCGTGGACGGCTCCGAAGCCGTTGTCCTCGACGGGGGCAGTCGTAGCGCTTTCCCAACCGTGATGATGAAGATCCTTCAAACCGGCATTCCACCGTCCTCCATCGTGGCTCTCATTTACCAGAACTACGATCCCAGGCTGTGCGGCAGCATGCCGCACCTGGAAAGCATCATCGACCGGAAGGACCTCAAGGTCATCTCGGACAAAGCCAACCACATGTTCATCCAGCACTACTCGGTGAGCGCATCGTTCCTGTCTCTCCAGGATGTCGGCTTTACTTTTCGCTTTTCGTCCGGAAGAACCCTGAGATTCATCAAGACCCCCTACGCACACACGGCCGGCAGCTTCATCACGTTCGACGAAAAAACGGGAATCCTGTTCACGAGCGACCTCTTCAGCGGGTATGCAACCGACAAGGAGCTCTTTCTGCACCTCGGCCAGGCGTGCCGCAAATGCAAGCAGCCCGGCAACATGGAGCAGTGCGCATCGGGTCGCAGGCTGTGTCCCATCGACGGCATCCTGAGCTTCCACCGGGAGATCATGACCTCGGAACGCGCGCTCAAGCTAGCTTTGGAAGAAATGTCCTCCATCCCTTTCACGATCATCGCCCCGCAGCACGGATGCATCGTCCACGAGCCCGAGGACGTCATTCATGTCTGTGAGTGCCTTGCGACACTTCGCGGCGTGGGAATCGACGGCATCAGCGGCGACCGCCCCTTTGCGGAGCTTGGAAACATTACCCCCATTGTCGAGCGGCTTGGAGAGCTATGACGGTCAACGAACTGGTGGCGACCTACTTCAACGCGGAGCGGCTCAAGGAATCCCAGGTCAGGCGACTCCTCACCAGCCTGGTGGACTACTGGGCGAAAGAAAAGGACTACGAGCTCAAGCACGAGCTCCTCATGCAGCTGATCCTGCGCTACGCATCCCTCGAGCGGGAGCTCGTCGCGGTCAACCAACTGAAGAACAAGTTCCTTGGCCTGGCGGCGCACGACCTCAGGAACCCCCTCGTCTCCATCCGCGGGCTGGCCGAGATCATGCTCTGCGACGAAAGATCGGAAGAGCGTCGTGTAGGGAAAGAGTGTAGATCTCGGTGG
>CALBZH010000619.1 GCA_937889795.1 uncultured Syntrophobacteraceae bacterium
GCTCTTCATACCCGGGCTCACCGGCCTGGATCTGGTACACCCACTCTTCGAGATGGCCTTCCATGTGAAAACGGCCGATTGTCCAACCGGCGATCATGGCGATCAGAAGGCCTGTCCCGAGGTAGAGGCCCGCAACCTTCCACCCGAAAAGTCCGTAGAGCAAGACGAGAGCGATTTCATTGACCATGGGCGCGGAAATGAGAAAGGAAAACGTCACGCCCAGTGGGATGCCGGCCGTCACAAACCCGATGAAGAGCGGAACAGCCGAACAGGTACAGAACGGCGTCACAATGCCGAGCAGTGCCGCGAGAACGTTGCCGAAGGACTCCCGCTTGCCGGTCAGGATTTTTCGCGTGCGATCCGGTGTGAAGAAGGACCGGACGATGCCAACGCCGAAAACGACAAGAGTCAGCAGCATGAGCACTTTGGGGGTATCGTACACAAAGAATTCGATGGCATGCCCCAGGTGACTCTCAGAGGAAAGCCCCAACAGGGCATAAGTGAAGAACTTCGAAAAGGGCGCAAGGCTCTTGTAGATCACAAACCAGACCGCAAGCAGCGGGACGCCAATCAAAACATACCGCAGCACCTGGGATTTGGACCCGTCGGGGCGTGGCTCATCGAGGGTCGCGCAGGATTCCATCGCACAACAACAACGCTTCTCTTCCGATGTTTTCATGATCCGATCTCGTCTCCAATCAGTCGCTCGACACACCGGTCCACGGGGTGATCAAGACGTCCTCTGTCAACACGCGTTACTTCCCGCCAACGGACCTGCTCGCCTCGGTCAGCCATTTCTTGATCCTGTCCCGGGGCGGCACACTTCCAACGGCAACCGCTTTGCCGTTGATCAGGAGAGCCGGAGAGCCCATGATGCCGTATCGGGCGATCTCCTTGATATCCATCACATGATCGACGCTTGCGGGAAGGTTCAGCTCCGTCAGCACTTCCATGATCACCCGGGTCAGCGTGTGACACTGGGTGCAGCCAGTGCCAAGGACTTTGACATCCAAACCCTTGGGGGCATCGTCGGTGTAGGGCTGCCCGAGGAATCTCCGAAGCTCGCGCACAAAGGCCTTGCCGTAATCGTCCCTTGCTTTGGCTGGGATGTAGTTTTCCTTTGCCAGCTCTTCGAGCATGGTCGACCGAACTTCGTCGTCGGACTTGTCGGCATGGGTCTTGGCCATTCCGGCCATGAGCTCCGCAAGCCCGATAATGCTGACCGAAAAGCCAGAAACGTTTACTCGCGTGATTGATTTATCTGCCATTTCTCGTGTCCGCCTCGCCGATCTCTTTCATGCCGATTGCCTTCGGCAGATGAATTCCCGGTCGATCTCCGGAAGGTCTTGTAAGATGCGGGCCATCTCCGGGTCATCCTGGAGCCAATGCCTGAGGTTCCCGAGAAGCGTCGCGGCGTAAGGGCTGCTGCTCCCGTCACTCACGGTGTAATTGACCCAGAGGCCGCTCTTGCGATAGGTCACCAACCCGGCATCCTCCAGGACCTTCAAATGGTTTGAAACCGTCGGCTGGGCGATTCCCAACGCCGCTTGCATCTCGCACACACAGAGGGACCTCTGCTGCAGCATCTTGAGCATCTTGACCCGATTGGGATCCGAAACGGCCTTCATGACCTTGATAAATTCCTTCATCGCCAGCTCCCTCCTTTTTGAATTTGTAAATAAGAATATACAAATTACATTGAGCGACGTCAATATATTTTGCCCCTGCCACCTTGTCCCTCCGAAATTCGTGGCCCAACTTTCTTGAGTCGAGTTCTATGGGGGAGCGCATGATTGAAATCTGCTTTGGCTCCCGAAGCGCCAAAAATCATTTCCAATTTCTGCAACGCCATGATATTTGCCGAGCATGATTTATGGCCGCGTCGCTCTTGGCCTCCACGACGCCGGACTGACACTTGCAGGTCAGCAAGATAAGGTGAAAAGGATTGCCTCTGGCTCGATTCTGGCCAGTGGCCTTATTCCCCATCACCTCTTTGATCCGTTCCGTTGGAAGATTCTTTGGGGGGCAAGCGGTTCGACACATCGTCATTGCATTTTCTTGCAAGAATATGATGCAAGCGAGGCCTGATAGGCAGGAAAGCGGCTCCAGAGACGTTCACGCGCTCTCCCCGGTGAGCGGGTCCAAGGATTTTCAATCCGTTGTTGCAGGGGGTGAGCAGCATGGGAGTGAGAAATGGAGGTCAGGGACATGAAGCCTCATGAGATCAAAAATTTTGTTCGGAAGGAGTATTCAAAATTCGCGATGGCAGGAACCTCCTGCTGCACGGGATCCCATTCCTGCTGTGGAACGGCTCCTACCGCCGACGAGATTTGCAGGCGGATCGGCTACAGCGAGGAAGAGCTGAAGAGCGCCCCCGAGGGTGCGAACCTCGGCCTGGGCTGCGGAAATCCAGTGGCTCTCGCTTCCCTCAAGGAGGGCGAAGTCGTGCTCGACCTGGGATCCGGCGCCGGTTTCGACTGCTTCCTGGCTGCAGGTCAGGTTGGAAATACGGGAAGAGTCATCGGCGTGGACATGACCCCCGACATGCTCTCCAAAGCCAGGGACAACGCGGTCCAGGGCGGCTTCTTCAACGTGGAGTTTCGACTCGGAGAGATCGAGCATCTGCCGGTTGCCGACTGCCACGTGGACGCCATCATTTCCAACTGCGTGATCAACCTGTCCCCCGAGAAGGGCCAGGTCTTCCGGGAGGCGTTTCGTGTCTTGAAGGCCGGCGGCCGCATCATGGTTTCCGACATTGTCCTCCTTCGGGAGCTTCCCGGTCCCATCAAGGAATCCATCGCCGCCTACGTGGGGTGCGTCGCGGGCGCCGTCTTGAAGGACAAGTACCTCGAAGCCATCCGCTTGGCGGGTTTCGAGGACGTTCAGGTCATCTCCGAAGAGGTCTTTCCCGTGGACCTGGTGGCGCACGACCCGACCGCCCAAGCGATCATCGAGGGCCTGCAGTTCTCGGAAGAAGAATTGAAGGACCTCGCCCACTCCGTGGTCAGCATGAAGGTGGCCGCCGTGAAA
>CALBZH010000620.1 GCA_937889795.1 uncultured Syntrophobacteraceae bacterium
CGACCACCACCCACCGTGAACAGGCCGGGGGCGCGCCCTTCGAACGCTCCCCCCAGCCTTATTCTTGGGGGGCTCCAGCTTCCATCGAAACGGCGATTCCCGAAAACGTGATGCCATTTTTGGAATCCTTGACGGAAACCGTGCTCGCCATGGACGAAGCCAAGCACCCGACAGAAGGCCAGCCCGCTGGCAGCACCTCCCTGAAGAGGCATCCCGCGTCCGCTCAGCCGAGCGTTGGCATGCAGAACCGTCCCTATGAGCAATTTCCGCATGGAGATCCATTTCATGCCACGGCAGGGAGCGATTGGGATGGCACGTCAACGGCCCAAGCATCCCCGTCTCCGTCTTCAGTCTCTCATTCTGGGAAGGGGGATCTCCCCAGCGGATTCGATGCAGACGCACCCTCGCCGCTCCCCCAAGGGGAGCCTCCTGAGCCAAAACCCCCTGGGGTGACCGGACATACGCCCGAAGCCTTCTTCACGACGGTTCCTCGGACCGGTACGGACCCTGAAACATTGGCCGCCCTTGTGAACGAGGCGCTCATCGCACAAGCCCGGCGCCACGGAGTGGATCTCTCATGATGGTCAAACCGGTCCTTGGAGATTGGGAAATCCCTCGCATCGAGACCATCCGAAGCCTCGAGCAGCGATCGTTCGTGGAGCTGCCGATTCCCGGGCGGGTGGGGAGCCTCTTCCAGGACATGGGCACAACCCCAACGCGAATCGCACTTTCCGGCAGTCTTTACGGCGACGAGGCTCGAAACGACTTCCTGGAGCAGCTGAGGGGCCAGTATCTAGAAGGCAGCCCCGTGACCTTTGTCGCGGACATCGTAACGGCCACGGAAGTCCAGTACGTGATCATCGAGACACTCCGCATCGAGGAATCGGGGACAAAGCCCGACCAGACGGACTATTTCATCGTTCTGAAGGAAAGCCCCCCGCCTCCCCCGCCTCCCGCTTCCGTAGCCGAGCTCGATGCGGGTCTCCTCGACGAGGCGGGCGGATTTCTCGACTCGGTCACCGGGGCTCTGGATATCATCGACTCACTGGGGAGTGTCCCCGACATCGGCGACCCGACACCGCCCATCACCAGTGCCTTGGATGGAGTCACTTCAGCCACCTCGGGGCTTGGCGACGTGCTTTCGCCGCTTCTGGAGATCTTCGGTTCAGATGATTGACGAGCTCGCTCACCATGCCAACCGCCCCCGTCTCACGGGAGCGGCTCCAGACTCGAAGACAGGGATCGATCATGCCTGAAGGATCTTTGTCCGCCAGCATACAGACGCTGCAGCAGGCGCTCTTGGCCATTGGAGATCTCCTGGGCGTATCCCCCGAGGGAGGTGCTTCCGGAAGCGGCTTCGCCGGAGCGGCGGGCCTCGCCTCCAACTCGCCCGTCGCTCGGGCTCAATCCTTCGGGAGTGAGCTCACCCAGCAAATCTCAGGTCTCCTGCAGTTCGACGCCGCGTCCGGCGTAACGGGGATCACCTCCGTCTTCGGAACCCTTGGGGGAGAAGCCCAAGCCTCGCCAACGGCTGCCCTGGACCAGTTCACCCAGCGCTTGGCCCAGGCCGATTCGGCTCTCCTCGGGGATTTTGTTGAGCGGCTTCAGCAGGCTTTGGAAGCCGTCCAGTCTATCTCCCAACGTGTTCCAGAAAATCGTGCCGGGATTTTCAGCTCCCTCCTGGACCAGATCCTTGGCGTTCTCGGAAGCCTGGAAGGGGAAGAGGCCGTGACGATCCGCTCATGGATCCTGTCCCTGCAGGCGTTCTACGACGAAATCACCCCTCTCATCCAGTTGGCCGAGACGACGTCCGACCCGGCCACCCTCGTGGTCCAGGTCATGCGTCGCTCCGTCGACAGGCTGCTTCAGCTGATCGGCTTTGGCGATGTTCAGGACGTGGTGACGTTTCTGGATGCCTTCCCCGGGAACATGTTGGCCCCGAGCTCGGTCGACGCCATCGCTCCGATCCTGGAGACGGCTTCCTCCGGTTACAGCCAGCTGCTTGCCGGGGTCGACGACAGCTTTCCGCAGTTCCGGAACGCGGTGGTGGCCCTGGGCACCACCATGGAGGACCTGAGACGGCGGCTTCGACCGGTTCTGAGCCTCATTCGCCGCATCGCCGGCTTGAGGATCCTGCAGCCGGGCGCCCTCGAGAATTTCCTGCGAGAGAAGATGGAAGGGGCACTTGCCATTCCGGTGCAGGAAGTGCAGCGCATCGACGATCCCTTCAACGCGCTCTTCGACCGCATCGACGAAGCGATCCAGACAATCGACCTGTCCGTGGTCCGAACGGAAGTCCTGGGCTTCTTCGACAACCTCCAGACCACCATTCAACAGGTCGACATCGGGTCCCTCGCGGAAACGATCCAAACCCAGCTCTCCACGGTGAGCGACGCGATTCAGGGGCTTCAGCAGGGGGTGACGGACCTGCTCGGGCAGATCGAGGCCTTTTTCGAGGGTCTCACCCAACGCTTCCGCGACCTTGCGGGCGGTGTGGGGACCTTTCAGCCGGACGGCTCCTTCCGATACAACGTCGAAGAGCAGCTTCGGCAGATCTTCACGACCGCGCGTCAGGCCATCGGCGGCGATCCCGATGATCCGGACGCCCCGAGCCTGGCGGGATCCCTCACCGACTTTCAGTCCACCATCGACCTGTTCCTGAGCCAGATCGGGGGCCTCCTCGATCCTGTGGGATCCTCGATCGACACCGCAAGGACCACGGTCGTGGAGGGTATCAACACGTTTTCGGGATACCTCGAGGGCTTAAACCTTCCGGACCTTGTCGAGCAGCTGCGTCAGAAGGTCGAGGAGATCGTGGACGCCCTGCTCCCCATCGACTTCAACGTGGTGGTCGATCCTGTCGTCGCGGAAATCGAGGAGTCCACCGGGAAGCTTCGTGACGTCGACACCGACTCCTTGAACGATCTCTTGAAAGAAGCGCTCAAGGTGGCCCTCGACGTGGTCATCCAGATCGACTTCACCGTGGCCATCAGTGATCCCCTCAAGGAGCAGTTCGGAGCGGTTAAAGCCGTACCCCAAAATGCCATCGACCAGCTCCAGCGCCGCTATGAGCAGGCGCCCTCCGTACTGGATTCGCTCAAGCCCGAAAAGCTGCTCGAAGCCCTTTTCTCCGCGTTCGACATCATCCAGGAAGCCGTCGGCGCCCTCGATGTGGCCACCCTGCTTCAGCCGCTCGATCAGTTGCACACGGAGCACCTGCAACAGCCCCTGGCCAGTCTGAAGCCGTCCACCCTGCTTCAGCCCGTGAGCGACGCCTTCCAGGACTTCACCTCCGTCTTCAACACAATCAGCGGCAGCGCCATCCTGGCGCCTCTCACCGAGCAGCTCGACGCGCTCAAGGGGAAGGTAGCGGCTCTCGACGCCACCGGCTGGATCGACGACCTGATCTCGGCCGTGGAGACGGTCAAGGCGGACCTGCGGGATATCAGGCCTTCCGAGCTCCTGCAGCCCGTTACCGACGAGCTGACACGACTGGAGGGAGAGCTGGACCGGTTCCGGCCCTCCGTCCTCTTTCAGCCCGTGTTGGAGCTGGCCGGCCCTCTGTTGCAATTTCTGGACAGCGTGCAGCAGGAGACCATCGATGCCCTGCACGCCCTTTTCCAGGCGCCGCTTCAGGTGCTTGACCGGCTCGAGCCCGAACGGCTGACCCAGGAGATTCAAGACGGGCTCGGGAATGCCATCACTCTCTTGAGATCCGTGGACCTCCCGACCCGCTTCAACCAGCTGAAAGCCCACCACTTCGACCTCCAGGCAGCGGTGCGGGCGGGGGGCATCGAGGCGCGCATCGAGCTCGTCGGGCTGATCGACCCCGAAAGGCAGATGGGGGCGCTGGTGCGTGCCTACAGCGACATGATCACCGTTCTGGAGGGGATTCAGGGGAACCTGCAGTTGCCGGACCTGGCCGAGCTGTACTCCCAGCTCCGCGAGAAGCTGATGGGCTTCCTGCCGCCCTTCGCCCGGGAGCTCCTCGATCCTGAGACCTTCAAACGGGTCATGCGGCTCGCGGATCCGACCCGCTTCCTCCAGGCGCTCGACGAACGCTTCGACACCGTCAAAGCCCGGCTGCTGCCCGTCTCCCCCGCGGACATCGCCGGCGAGCTCGACGAGACCTATGACGCGGTCCTGGCTCTCGTCGACAACCTGGAAGTGGAAGAAAGCCTGAACCAGGTCAAGGAGACCATCGACAACGCCAAGAGCATCGTCAGCACCATTCGAGTCGACTTTCTTGCCGGCGACATCGACCGGGCTGTGAACGACTTCCGGGCTCTCGTGGAAGGACTGGATCCGTCGAGGATTTTCGAGGAATTGGACGGGCTGCATCAGGAGGTCGAGCTGGTCGTGGCAAGCACGGTGCCATCCGAGGTCCTCTCGGGGTTGCAGGAGCCCCTGGATCGAGTGCAGGCCATCGTGACGAGCGTCGATCCGCGCGTTGCCCTCGGCCCACCCCTCAACGACGCGTGGGAGTCGGTGCAGGGTCTTCTCGACGCCGTTGATTTTACCGTCATTTTGTCTCCCATCGTGGAAAAGCTCGACGAGCTGGAAGCGCAGTTCGAAGCTAGCCTGAGGCGCACGGAAACAGCCTTCGACCAGATGCTCGGGGCCGCCCGTGGAGCACTTGGCGGCGGCGCGAGCGCGGGCGCGAGCATCGGAGGATCGGTCTGATGGCGGATGTGACCCGGACCATTCATGTGCGAGTAAGAACCTTCGATCCGGCGCAGGGAAGGATGATCCCTGTCCCCAACGCAACGCTCCTGATCGAAGACGACGGCTGGCTCTACGATCCGGATCTGTCTGACGGCTCCCACTCCACGGACGCCAACGGGATGGCGCAGGTGGCCATCACCTTCGACGAAACCGAGGAATACAGCCTCAATCCGTTTTTCACGATCACGATTCCCGAGTCTGATCGCACGGTCCCGGCCGGGAGCCCGCCGGTGCGGCAGTTCAATCTGCCCGATGAATGGGTGACACGCCACTATGAAAGACGGCGCATCCCGCGCATCACCGATCATAGCGACCCCAATAACCCCCTCGACATCTACGTCGGTCTCCACGCCAAGCTTCGGGCTTCCTACACCGACTTCCACCCGACGGGCATCCGCAACCCGTTCGCCGTGCCGGAGAACACGGCCCGGATCTACCTGGCCGACTACGACTGGTTTAATCGCGACGACACCCTCGGCGGCTTCGGCTTCAACCCCAGAGGGAACCGCATCATCCCCGTGGGCGAGGAGGAGCGATACCCCTACTACGATGGATGGCCAACGGCCCCCGTCGCGATGGACGGCCTGCCCGCTTCACCTCGCGCCTGGCTGGATCCCCCCGGATCGCCGGTCGGACAGCTGGGCGGCGGCAGTTTCCAACATGTGGGTCCGCTTGCCGTGGATCCCCGGGGCATGATCTTCATGATCGACGGCAGCGTGGTGCGGCGCTTCTACCCGGACGGGACGCTTTGCGAAACCATCGCGGAATGGCCCGGAACGGGTACCCTGCCGGCCCAGCATTTCAACGCCCCTGAAGGTCTCGCCGTCGACCAGCACGGGAACCTCTTCGTCGCCGATACGGGAAACGATCGCATTGTCTGGTTCCGCCCGGGCTGGAGGAACGGCCAGGAGGGGACCACCATCCACGTTCAGTCTCTTGACACGCTCAGTCTCCCTCCATCGCTTTTCGACGTTGCCATCGACGCACCGAGAGGTCTCGCCATCCTTCCCTCGCGGGTCGTCGACGAGGAGGAGCTTCTCGCCGTCGCCAACACCGGGACGCATGAAGTGCTCGTCTTCCGCGTTCTCATCACGGGCGATGCAAACCGGTCCCACCGGATGAGCGGTCAGCTGAACGTGGATCTGGCTTACCTGACGAAATTCGGCGCGGCCGGCACCAATGCCGACCAGTTCCA
>CALBZH010000621.1 GCA_937889795.1 uncultured Syntrophobacteraceae bacterium
GATATCCACTCGTGACTGGAGTTCAGACGTGTGCTCTTCCGATCTGGCCGGGGCGTCTGGGATTCAACAGGGTGATGGGTGTGCTCAATCTTGCCTCCGTTTCCTAAGTGCTATCGCCCACGCGACGGTTTGGGCTTTTCCCCAAGGGTTACCGTGGTGGTGGACCGGCTTCCGTTCCAATGGACCACTTCCACCCGGATCTTGTCGCCCGGACGGTATTTTCGAATCTTGCGGATGGCCGCGTCGGCGTCTTCCACGGGCTCCCCTTCGATGCGAACGATGATGTCGCCGCCAACAACGATGATGTAGTTACCGATCTGGGCACGCTCGCGACCGCCTTTGAGTCCTGCCTTGTCGGCCGGTCCACGCGGTGTGACCTCCATGATCATGGCTCCCGATTCGACGGGCAGCTTGAGGGCTTCGGCGAGCGTCGGCGTGAGCGTGCGCATGGAAGCCCCGATCCACGGGTAGGCATAGTAGCCTTTTTCGATGAGGTCATTGAGGACCGCTTTGGCGGCGTCGATGGGGATAGCGAATCCAATGCCCACGTTAGCCCCCGTGGGGCTGAAGATGGCCGTGTTGATCCCGATCATCCTGCCGGACGAATCGATGAGCGGTCCCCCCGAGTTGCCGGGGTTGATGGAGGCGTCCGTCTGGATGATGTCCTCGACCAGGGACCCGTTGGATGCCCGCAGCGCCCGGCCGATGGAGCTGATCACGCCGGTCGTCAGAGTCTGACTCAATCCGAAGGGGTTGCCGATGGCGATGACCTTCTGCCCCACCTTGAGGTTGGAAGACGTTCCCATCGGGATGACGGCCAGATCCTCCTTTTTCGGCTCGATTTTGACCACCGCGATGTCCGTGTCCGGGTCCGAGCCAACCAGCTTGGCGGTGTACTTCTTTCCGTTCGCCAGGGTGACTTCCAGCTTCCGGGCGTCCTCGATGACGTGGTGGTTGGTCAGGATATAGCCCCGGGAGTCGATGATGGCGCCCGAGCCCGTGCCTTCCCGCGGGGTCACGTTGAAAAAGAAGTCGTGCTCCAGGACCGTGCTGGTGATGTTCACCACACCCGGCGAAAGTCGCTGATAGATTTCGATGTTGTTGCGCTCGTCCTCCGTCATAGCCCGGGCCGGGGCAACGCTCAGTGCCAGAATCAATGCGATCCGACAAACCCGGCGGCAGAGCCAGCCCGCTTTCTCACTGATCATGGGTTGTCCTCTCCAGTTGGGGTTATCCTCTTCGACCGTCAGCGGCTCCCCTGCGGTACAGCCATCGCAGGAGCGAATAGACGACCAGAACGGCGAGCACCCAAGCCAAATAGCGCTGCCACGGCCTTCCGGCCCCGCCGGCAAACGAGGCGATCCTCGAGCTCGGGATGGCGAATCCGATTCCAATGCTGGAGCCCGTGGGACTCAGGATCAGCGTATTCATCCCGATCAACTCGCCTTTGGAGTTGACCAGGGCGCCTCCTGAATTGCCAGGGTTGACGGAGGCATCGGTCTGGATGAGCCCCCTGAGGATGGCTCCTTCGCTCCGGATGTCCCGCCCCGTCATGCTGACGGTCCCCGTCGTGAGGGTCCGTCCGAGCCCGAATGGATTCCCGAGCGCCAACACCTTCTCGCCCACCTGGATCTTCGACGAATCCCCCACGGGGATGGGCTTCAGGGAGTGCTTTCCGGGAGCGATCTTGAGAAGCGCCAAGTCCTGCTCGGGGATGGCATGCACGATGATCGCTCTGAAATGGAAACCCTCTTCCACGGTCACCACGATATCCTCGGCGGAAGCCACCACGTGAAAATTGGTTGCGATCAGGCCGTCGGCGGTCAGGATGATGCCGGAGCCCGCACCCTCCTGGGGCATCCCGAGGAACAAGTCGCTCGATTCACCCGCCGTCGTCGTGATATTCACGATGGATGGTGCTACCCTTTCATAGGTAGCGATGGTATTCTCTTCATCCGAAGTGAGAGTAAGACCTGGGCTCGGGTTGAGCAACAAGAGGGAGGCAAAAAGCGGCAAGATGACGATGCGACCTCCCATGCGTGTCGATTCCCGCCCCTGGCTGGTGGGCCTCAGCGACATTTGGCTCAGCCTCCCTTTGAAACGATGGCCCGTTGAGGGAACGTCCTCACCACGTCGCTTCGCAACGGAGTGTCCGTGGCTGGACGCAACGCCAGACATCAATTCATGGACGTCATCCCGGCATGTTTCTACCCGGGATCCAGCAGAATTTTCACACGGACCCCGGATTCAGGCTAACCCCCTGCCGGAGTGACGAGACGAGGGCTGTCTGAAATCCGGTCGTCCAACCTTGCTGTCACCATAGCATGGTGGTGACGGCTTGTCATGTTTGGAGCCCGGGACAAAACGAGGCCTGGGCAGATTCCTGCTCCGGTGACGGACCCGCGGAAGCATCGAGCTGCCGTTCGATGCGACGGATTCCCAGAAAGGCTCTGAACCGAATTGGTCGGAGAACATTCAGCATGAACGGTACCTATCGCATCAGGCTGGCAAGACTGGCCCGCTTGAGTCCCTGGGTTTGGATCGCGGCCATTTTCGGTGCTCAAGCGGTGGGCTCCCTGGCGGTCACAGCGCTGTTTAAGATGGCGATCCGCGAGACCCTTATCCCCATTTTGATTCTCCTATTGGGGATGGTGGTCTCGGTTCTTCTGGCCAGGCGAGATTCTCCAGGACCGGTTTCGTGGTGGGCTCGGTCCATCCCCTTCCCACTTTATGCGCTTTTTATATTCTCGCTTTCGAGCCGGGATTATCCGGACGCCCAGGTGAGCATGAACGCGGACCTGTTTCACTTGGCGGAGTTTTCGACCTTGGGGTTTTTTCTGGCTTACTTCTGGTACCCGCTGCTCAAGCGGGCCGGATCCGTTCTCTTTTCCGTGGCGGTGCTGGGCAGTGGCCTTCTGTTCGCGCTCACCGATGAGCTTCACCAGCTCTACGTTCCAGGCCGCACGGCAAGCGTCATCGATCTGGTGTACGATGCGACCGCTCTCGCCGCGGCGTGTTGTGTCTTTCTGGTCGGGGTCAACGTAAGGATCAATCTGCAGCGGATGTCGGCGGAGCAGGGGAGTTGACCGAGCCGGAGCAGAGCGTCGCGCATTAGCCCAACAAGGCCAGGATGGCCCGCAGCAGCAGATGGGCTGCCAGCCCCGCAAGGAGGTCGTCCAGCAGGATGCCCAATCCGCCCGGCACCTTGGTGTCAGCCACCCGAATCGGCCAAGGCTTCCAGATGTCGAAAATCCGGAAGAGCAGAAATCCGATCGCGAGCGAAAGCAACGTCGCGGGCAGGGCGAACATCGTCACCAGATAGCCGGCAAGCTCGTCCACGACCACCTCTCGGGGGTCCTTTTTTCCGAGTTTGTTGGCGGCAACATCGCAGGCCAGCCAACTGACGAGAAGGAATGCCGTGAGCAGCACCGCTCCGTACAAGGGCTGTCGGATCGTGCTCATCACCCATGCCGCGGGCACTCCCGCTACCAGGGTGGCGACCGATCCGCTGGCCACGGGAGCGCGGCCGATGCCCCCGAGGACGGCGAGCCACACGAGTGAGGCTTCAACGCTCCTTTGGTTCGACTTCACTTTGTTTTCCTGGTAATAGCGAGGAGCTGACTTCTGGCACCGGCATGAGGAGCCTTCACGCACAAACACCGACTGCCTTTCCGGATTGCCCTATGACCAATGAGTCCTCAAGCATCGATGGAAAAGGCCTCGAGCATTGGGGAGGCTTTTTCCGCCTTATCAACCCGGTCGACTACGAACGATTTGGGGTCGATCCCCAGGACGTCCCCATGGGGACCTTCGCATCGGAAGACCACCCCGGGTTTCTCCCGAGCCGGCTGGGCGGCAACGCGTACGGGCTTGGCCTCGCCGAACAGAGCGCCTTGTCGGATGCGGATCTAAGCTTCTTGGAAACGATCGACTTCGAGGACGAGCAGGCCATCGCGGAGCACCATCGCCAGCTCAACGCCATCTATCAAAAGCTCAGCCTCCTCATCCGGTTCACCCGATCCGGTCGACGGTACTTTCTGGTTCCGATCACGCTGGTAGCGCATTCTCTGCGCGAAATCAAGGCCAAGGCCGACGAAGTGGCCGAGCTCGTCATCCGGCACATTTGGGAGACTAGGATCGAACGGCTGGAGATCGGGCTGCTCACGGCGGGAGAAGACCTGCTGGCCCACGAGCTCACGGCGAGGCTCTCGACGCATCGTATCGTTTTGTTCGACTCCCTTGAGAAGCTCCGATCCTGGCGTATCCCGTTGGATATCGTCATCCTCCCCAAAGACATTTTCGAGTACCTGCTGGAACAGAACCTCCCCCAGATGCGCTCGAAACCGCTCAACCGGCAACGGCTGCAGAACTCTGCCACCTACCTCGCCGGCAAGATTTTCGATGTTTTGGATCTTTCGGGCAAGCTCATCGTCCTCGCAAGCTCTCCCGTGCCCAGGGATGATCGCATCTGCAACATCCGGTTTCATAAGGAACAGGATCTGAAATCGTTTCTCCTCTTCGCGCATATTTTTCACACCAAGGTGCCTTACGCGGCCGAATCGGTGGACACTGCCATCGAGGTGCATCTGAAGGACCTGCATTACTATCTTTCTCGTTTCGGGTTTTACGAGCCACATTTGAGGGAGCTTATCGGAGACCGGCGTCCCGAGCGCTTGAGTGTTGCGGATGTCAACGGACTGCGGCGCATCAACCTGCGTCTTCCACAACCCTACGTGAACACCCCCGAAAAGCTTTGGAAGTCCGTCTTCAGCCCGTTTTTCAGCATCATCCAACTGCGGAGCAAGTCGCCCAAACAGCATACGGAGTATTGGGAAAGCAGGATCGAAATTGATGCGGACTTGCCAGAAAGCCTTCTTGTCTTCGTCGGACGGCCGCGCCCGCCCGAACTCGATCTCAGCGCGCTGGACGAGGACGTCAAGCACTCGGGAATGGCCGGGTGCAGCCTTTCCCTGGTCGCTCCGTACAGGAACAGTTTTCGCTACGTCCTGGAGGTTCTCAATGTCCTCACGCGTATTCGAGACAACGACTTTCCAAAGATCTCCGAATTGGAGCGGGCTCGACTCAGCAACCCGTTTCGGGGTCGCAACGAGCACTTTCAGGCCATTATCAGGCTTCTCGGTCAGGTCCCGAAGCTGGAACGGGTGCGTGAGCTTCTGAACCCCGACCGTATCGAGGGGCCGCACACCCCGGTTCTCGCAAACATTCCAAAGCTGGCCCAGCACGGGTTTTCGCCGGCCCAGCTGAGAGAGCTGTTTC
>CALBZH010000622.1 GCA_937889795.1 uncultured Syntrophobacteraceae bacterium
ATCCGTATCGGGCTCGTTCACGAGCTCCCCGTCCCAGTAGGTCCCCCTTGGCTCGTTGAACGATTCCGTCAACCGATTCTGGCTCCGGTGGGGACGGTCACTGACCTTGTCGCGGTGATCCCAGGAGGCGACGAACTGGTTTTTCAGGAAAGCCCACTCTTTTGAATCGGTGCGGAGTCGGGGAATATAGCGGAGGAAGTTCTCCTCGGAAGTGTTTTCGTCTAGACGCCGGATGAGGTACGCGATCCCGTTGATGAATTCCTTGCGGCCGGCGACCGGCGCGTAGACGAGAACCCCACCTGTGATTTCCTGAATGGCACGTCGAACGTGATCGGCCATGCCTTCCAGCATTTCAAAGGTGAAACCTTCAGTGACCCCGTTGCGCTCGGCAACCTTCCGAGCGTAGGCGAGCTCGAAAAGGTTGTGCGACGCAATTCCGAGGTGAACCGCCCGGATGTTCTCCTGCTGCATCCCGAAGTTCACCAGCCGCTTGTAGTTGGCGTCCACGTCGCGCTTGTTGTCGTAGGGAGCCAGTGGCCAATTGTGGAGAGCAGCCTCAAGCAGCTCCATTTCCATGTTGGCGCCTTTGACGATCCTCACCCGGATCGGGCCGCCGCCCCGTTCGACGCGTCGCCGCGCCCATTCCGTCAGTCGCCGCTGGATGGAGCCGGATTCGGGAAGGTAGGCCTGCAAAACGATTCCGGCCGAATAGCCCAGGAGATCGTCCTGTTCGAGGGTCTGCGTGAAAGCCTCAAGGGTTGTCTCCAGGTCACGGTACTCCTCCATGTCGAGGTTCACGAGCTTGGGAGCCCTGGCGCCATCTCGTCCAATGAATGCGGTGTCACGAGCGATGCGGTACAGCGTTGAAAGCCTCTCCTTGAGGACGGCGACACTGTGCTCGTGGGCAATGGGGTGGATCTGCGAATAGATGGTGGAGACCTTGACAGAGATGCATTCGACATCTGGGGATCGCAGTGTTTCGATGTACTGGGCGAGACGTCTTCCAGCCTCCTTCTCCCCCAGCACTGCTTCGCCAAGGACGTTGACATTCGTGCGAGCTCCCTCGTCTCTCCGCTTCTCCAGGTAGGCGCCGAGCCGGTCCGGCTCACCCGGAATGATGGCACGGCTGCTTTCTTCCCGCATGGTCTCGATCATCTTGGGAACCGTCCATTCAGCAGGTCTACCCCGGATCCACAGGAAGAGGCGCGCAAGCCATCGATCTTTCCACGAGAAAAAATCAGGGATCCCGAATGACTTGAGGACGAAGACGATTTGATCGGCCACCCGTGCATGGTCCGTGGCTCGAAAGCTTTGATCGAGGAGCTTGGCCAGAATGATCTTGTCCCGGGGATGGCTCAGGAGACGCTGCATCCTGGCCTGGTGCGCTTTTTCATCGCGCGTCAGAAGGAGATTGGCCCGCGTCTGCCAACGCTCGGCCAATCGGACCGATTCCATGATGATTGAATCCGTCTGTTGCGTGTGCATCACAGTGCAGCTCCTTGGCACCGATCGTGAGCGACTCGACCGTTTCGACAGACCGAGACCCGTAACCTTCCAAAAAAGACGTTTCGAGCTGGGCTCTCCATCCTTTCATCTAACGACGGAGCGTCGCGAGGTCAATCCGAAAGAGGCGCAACTGAAGCTGGGAAAGGCCTTCGCCCGGAATCCGTCAAGCAGAGCACCAAATCTGACACTCGATGCTGCGCCCATGGCATGTCGCGCTTAACATATTGAAGGGAAACCGGAGGGTTGCCCGACGATCTTAAGGAGGTACACGATGAAACTACAGCCGATTCTGAATATCGAAGACTCCCGTGAGGTTGCTGCAAACCTCATCGGCCAGCAGGCGAGATCACTTTTTTCCACCATGGATTTTGACCAGCTCGCCAATGGAGAGCAGAGCTTCTCGGTCTCCTGGACCAGATCCGACGGAAGCTGCGAGGAAATCGACTCCTGCAGCGGCCCGGACTGGAGACAGTGCGCGGTTGCGGCACTTGCGAGCGCGCTTTGGAAATCCCATGAATGCTGGAACAGCACGGTAGCCGAGGTCGCTTGATCGGCAAGCGGCATCCCATTGGAGATCCACCCGGGCATGTGATGACACGGGGAGTGCGGGTCAATCCGCCTCCCCGTTTCTCGTCATGGACGCACTCGGATTCCGGGAGAACATTCCTTCATCCCCATGGGCGGTTGCCAAGGCGGAAACCTTCCAGTAGACTGCTGCCCATCCAAGCTCGGAGGCGTTCGATACCATACCATCGGTATGGACTTGAGGAGATTGTCCAACCCGGAAGCATAGCAGCATGCTGTTTAGCTCCGTCACGTTTCTTTTTTTCTTCCTCCCACTTGCCCTGGGGCTTTACGCGATCTCCGGACGCGGGCGTCGGAATACCGTGTTTCTCTTCGCAAGCCTTGTTTTCTATGGCTGGGGCGAGGGAAAAGCCATTGCGATCCTGCTCCTCTCCATTGGCGTCAACTACGGATTGGGAAGAATTCTGGAGAGGAGAGGACCCGGCGGATCAAGCAGAGCACGAGGGATACCAGGCGGCGCACCGGCTGAGATCTCTCCAACCGACAGGACCCGCAAAGCCGTGCTGGTCGCCGGTCTGGTGTTCAATCTTGGGCTGTTGGCCTATTACAAATACAGCGGATTCTTCATGAGCAGCGTGAGCGGCCTTTTCACGTGGCACGGCGCAGCTTCCTTCAATTTGTCTCAGGGATCCGTCCCAACCGGCATTTCCTTTTTCACCTTCGCTGCCATTTCCTACCTGGTGGACCTTTACAGCGGAAAAGCCGAGGCCGAGCGCAGCCCTGCCCGCTTTGCCACCTTCATGGCGTCCTTCCCCAAAATCCTGGCAGGGCCGATCGTGCCGTACCACATGGGGAAGGAGGAGCTTGAACGTCGCCCGCTCGACTTGGATCGATGTGCGAGCGGAATCGAGCGATTCATACTGGGAATGGGGAAGAAGGTGTTGATCGCTAGTCCGATCTCGGCCGTTGCCGACCAGGTGTTCGCCCTGCCCGCGGGGACCCTCTCGGCGGAGCTCGCCTGGCTGGGAATCCTCTGCTATACGCTGCAGATCTATTTCGACTTTTCTGGCTATACGGACATGGCGATCGGTCTCGGCCGCATGTTCGGATTCAATCTGCCGGAGAATTTCAACTTCCCGTACGCAGCTCGCTCCATTCGAGACTTCTGGCGCCGCTGGCACATGTCCCTTTCCCAATGGCTTCGCGACTACCTCTACATTCCCCTGGGGGGCAACCGCTGCACTCCTGCGCGCCACTACCTGAATCTCGTGTTTGTCTTTTTCCTGTGCGGGCTCTGGCATGGAGCCAACTGGACCTTTGTGGTGTGGGGATTGTGGTACGGGATCTTTCTCATCGTGGAGAGGACTGGCTTGGGAAGAGCGCTTCAGAAAGCCCCGCGCCCCTTCCAGCACGGGTACGCAATCCTCGTCGTGATGCTCGGATGGGTCTTCTTCCGCTCGGAAAGCCTCTCGCAAGCAATGGGCTACTTCAAGGCTTTGAGCGGTTTGGGGCCGGGTGAGCCTTCACCGGTTTCCGTCCAGACCCTGATCGACGCCGAGGCTCTGCTCGCCATCGGGTTGGGTGCAGTGTTTTCCGTGCCTGTCTTCGACTCCATCAAGAAGCGCTTTGCTCAAATGCTCCTGCCGCGGAGCACGGCCTATGAGAGGGCTGTGTCCATAGGTTATGGTCTGGTGCTCGGCTCAGTCTTCCTGCTAGCCTGCATGGCCTTGGCGGGAGGGACGCTCAAGTCGTTCATTTACTTCCGGTTTTAGAGACCTTGAGCGCGGTGACGACGAAAAGGCTGGAACTACCCAATGACCCAGAAATCAATTCCACAGACGATCCCCTGCCCCACGACCGCCTCGTGGACCCGAAGAATAGGGGTTGCCGCCTTTTTCGTGGCGCTTTGGCTGCCAATGCTCCAGATGCTGTTCCCTTTTGTCGCGGAGTACGAGGATACGGAGAATCGCGAGCTTGCCGATGCGCCCAGCCTCGCGTTCTCTGACCTGTCCAGCCTCATCCCCAGCACGGAGAGCTACCTCGGAGACAACTTCGGACTACGGACGACGCTCATCCGCTGGAACAGCATCCTGCGTGTGAGCCTCCTGGGCGTCTCCCCCATTCCCAGCGTCGTCATTGGCAGAGACGGCTGGCTCTTCTATCGCTCCGAGGTGCTTGCCGATGGCCAGTCCTTGAACGACTATCGGGGAACGATCCCCCTGTCGGAAACCGAGCTTGGTAAGCTATGGAAGCGGATTACGGACAATGAGCGTCTGTTGGACCAGATGGGATTTCCTTACCTGGTGGTCATCGCTCCCAATAAGCACACCGTGTACAGCGAATATCTGCCCGACCAAATGCGGCCTTTCCGAAGTCCGACGCGGCTTGAGCAGTTTGCCAACTACGTCAGGCGGCAGCCAATGGGCGAAAAGCTCGTGCTGGATCTGAGGCAGCCTCTGCTCAAGGCAAAAGAGGAGCATCCCATCTACTGGAAAACCGACTCCCATTGGAACAGCTACGGCGCCTACATTGGATACCGGGAGATCATGAAACGATTATCGGTCCACGATCCTGACTTGGCTCCTCTGCCACTTGCGGACAATCGTGTGACGCTCATGACTTCTCCCAAAGGAGGCGACCTCAGCCAGATGCTGCTCATGCAGGACCGACTTTCCGAGCCTAACGACACGCGTCTCGAGCTTGCGCGGAACACTCATTCCAAGGCTAATCGGACGCTGCTTCTGAGACACGACTCATTCGGTGATGGCCTCTACCCTTTCTTGAACGCCCATTTCCAGACCCTGACCAACATCGCGCCTTTCGCCCCGTTCCCATTCGAAAGAATCAAGTCCGAACGCCCCATCGCCGTGGTCCATGTGTTTGCGGAACGCTATCTCACGCAGGCGATCCATGATGACTTCTTTTACCAGGAGGCAAAACCCTGACTCGAAACGGAAACAGACATCCAGCGGACCCCCATCGACAGGTGAATGAACACGCTCATGTGGAAGGAGAAATGACCCATGGAAATCAAGATGCCCATCAAGTTTCACGCGACGTATGCCATCACGACACGCTGCGACGGACAGGAAAAACGCGAGCGCTGCCAGAAGCTGACGGTGAGTGAGCTGTCGCCTGAAGCCCGCAAAAAGGCCTTCGGGGACATGGTGGAAGAGGAAAGGCCGACTCACCAGATCACCTTCTATGACTTTGGATGCAAACGAATCTTGAACGGGGCTCTGACGGGAAACGAGGAGGAAAAGCTCGTCCTGCAGGTTCAGAACAAAGCATACGAATTCAGCCTTTACAAGCCCTCCCGCTGACCCAAGGACTTCTCGGAGCGCGTGCGGGGCATCCCCCCGTACCCGTTGCCGTTTGAGCCACGAGCATCGAGGCGAGAGGACAGGGAGACACGGAGGCACAGGGACGGGGAGATACTGACAAACAAGCATCTCCCGGGTTGAGGACGGCACAGGTAGCGCTCGGTGCTCACTGTGTCTCCCTCTCTCCAAGTCTCCCTGTCCTTTCGTCAACATCATTGTCCCCCGCACCTCCCGACGGAGCCAGGCTCCTCTTTACAGGCTGGCGTCAGCGCTTACTTTGAAGCTCAGCAGTGCACCCACTCTGGCAGTAGCCGGGAGGAAGCCGTGACGACAGCGGTACTGCCCCACAACGGGTCTTCCCTCATCGTTATCGCCGCCATCGTTTGTGCCTTCGGATGCGCCCTCCTGGCACGGGTCGGGACCGCGGCAAGCGACGGTCCGGCCAGCTCAGCCACTGCGTCGATCGATCCACAAACCGTCCTTCGCAGGATGGAAGCCTCCTACGGTAACACTCTTGATTACCGGGCTCACCTTGTCATCAGCGGCTTCGGGGGGGACCCGTCGTTTCGAACGCCCCACAAGGTACGTTATGTCTTCAAGAAGCCGAACCGGATTCGGATCGATTTTGAGCATCCGCATCCCGGCATGACCATCGTCTACCCGGACGCCTTGGGGCGCGTCGTCGTCCGGCCCATCCGCGGCCTGTCTTCCCTCCTGTTTCACTTCAGAGCGGACAGCGCGATGGTGGAGATCTCTCCCGGCCAACAGGTCCATCAGACGGACCTCGGCCTTCTGATCGAAAACATTGGCCGAAGCGTGGGCAGCCTCATGGTGGGCGATCTCCACGTCGAGGAAAACCGTGATCTCCTGCTCATCCGCGTGCTCTCGGACAATCCCTTCGCAAGGGGCACACCGACCCGCTACACGTACACGATCGACAAAAGGCTATGGCTGCAGGTGGCTGTGGAGGAGTCCACGGTCGCATGGGTGCTGAAGCGAAAAGTGGTCTATGAGGATCTCAAGATCAATACGGGCGTCAAGGACGGAGCCTTCGATCTCGGCTGATGCTCACGCCCGAGGGGACGACAGGACCAAACAGAAGACGTCAACGACCGCCTTCACAGGAAGCCACGGTTGAGCTCTTTTCATCAGGAGCGATGTCGGCCAGGGCCTTCCGGATGAGCTGCTCCCGGGCTGG
Organism: uncultured Syntrophobacteraceae bacterium; assembly: GCA_937889795.1. Classification (GTDB taxonomy): domain Bacteria; phylum Desulfobacterota; class Syntrophobacteria; order Syntrophobacterales; family Syntrophobacteraceae; genus CALBZH01. The sequence continues at coordinate 6,553 of CALBZH010000622.1, forward strand.
AGCGGCCAGACGAGCCTTTTCCAGCAAGAGC
>CALBZH010000623.1 GCA_937889795.1 uncultured Syntrophobacteraceae bacterium
CATGGGAACCGTTCCGAAGGCCCATTGCACGCATGAGCCCCACACCACTTCCCTGCTGGCTGGAGCGAACCTCCTCTTCCCCGAAGTGGGATCCAGTCCCAGGGATGAACGGGCGGACAGCAGCCATGGCATCGGAAGGGGTCTGGACGACTGCTCGCGCATGCTTCGCGAAACGGGGTGGAAGCCGGAGAAACCGTCCAATTGCTTCAAGACGGCCGGCGTTCGCGTATCCGAATGATCCGTCGGAGAGCAGCAAGACCACAACGAGACATCCTTGCCGGTTGGAATTCCGAAACAGGCTCCAAGTGCCACACCTTAGACGGAACAGGAGGCAAGTGCATTGACGACAATGGGTGCGAAGCTCGGGAAGGCGCTCTTTCTTGGCCTGATCGTTTCCCTGGTGTGGGCTCCATGGGCAGCGGGCGAGGAGCTTAAGGTCGGAACCTGGAAGACGGCTCAAACCATTCAGCCGTTCTTCTACGGGCAGTATCTGGCCGGGAAAGCAAACGTTACCGTCTTCCCGTTCACCAACCCGGCCGACCAGAAGACGGCCTTGCTCGCCGGCAGCCTGGACATGTGCGGGACCACGCTTGCGCATGCCATTCAATCCGCGTCTCAAGGGCAGCCCGTGGTGGTGGTTGCGTCACTGTGCAACAAGTGCTCGGCCCTGGTGGTGCGGAAAGACGGACCCGTCAAGACTGTCGCGGACCTCAAGGGAAAGAAGATCGGGTACGTTCCTGGAACGATGCATGAAATCCTGCTCCGGGAGGTCCTGACGCGAAACGGGCTTTCGCCAGAGAAGGACGTGACCCTGATGCGGGTCGATTTCTTCGATATGGGCACGGCGCTCGCTGCGGGGGATATCGACGCGTTTCTGTCAGGCGAGCCGTTCCCGTCCCTGGCCGTGCACAAGGGTTACGGGAAGATCCTCTCCTACCCCTACTTCGATGAAAGCGTTGGCACGATCAACGCCGGCATGCTGGTCCGGCGAAAGACGATCGTTGAAAACCCCGAGCAAGTTTACCGCCTGGTGCTGGCCCACGCCAGGGCGACCCTCCACCTGAACGCCCACCGGGAGGATTGGCTCAAACGGGCAGCGGAATTCGGAACTCCCCTGAATGTCCTCGAAAAAGCCGCCGACAACATGGAGCTCGCCTGGGACATGGACGAGAGATTCATCCAGCAAGCCCGCGCCCTGGGAGAGCGCATGCAGAGCCTTGGGGTCATTCAGGGGCAGCCGGACTATGCGGGGCTCTTCGACCTTTCCTTCGTGAAACGGGCGAGGGAGGAATTGAGCGGACAGGGTCGCGGTGGTCAGTGACATGCGGGACGTTGCGCGAAAGATCCCTTCCGGCCTGCTGCCCTGGATCATTCCCCTGGGCGGTATCGGGGCTTGGCTCGCCGTGAGCCAGACGGGACTGGTCCCAACGTACCTGCTACCCCATCCCATGGAGGTCGCGAACGCTGGTTACTACTACGTCTTCGGCACGCCAGGAACCGCTCCGTACGCCGGGCGATTTGCGGGTGACCTTTCGGCGAGTCTGATCCGAGTCGGGTGCGGGTTTCTGATCGCCGTCCTCCTGGGCCTCCCGCTCGGCGTCCTCTCCGGTCGGCTCCCTGCCGTCCAGCGGCTGCTCGGAGCCTCCATCAACGGCCTTCGCGCCGTACCCGGTATCAGCTGGCTCCCTCTGGCCATGGTGTGGTTCGGCATCGGCACCAGGACGACGCTCTTCCTGGTCGCCCTGGCCGCCTTCTTTCCCATCTATCTCAACGCCGCCGCTGGAGCCAGGCAGGTCGACCCGCTGCTCCTGCAGGCGGGTGCCATGTTGGGCGTGAGCCGATCCCGCCTGGTGCTCTCGATCCTCCTTCCCGCCTCCATGTCCCACATTCTGACCGGACTCCGGCTGGGACTCGGCATCTCCTGGGCCTACCTGGTCCTGGGGGAGCTTTCTGGAGTCCCGAACGGTCTCGGGGCCGTGATCATGGACGCCCGGATGGTCGGGCGAATCGACCTGGTCGTCGTGGGGATCATCCTGATTGCAGCCATCGGCCGCTTAAGCGACCAGCTGCTCAAGGCTTTCATGCGATGCTGCTTCAAGAGCGTAAGACGAATGGCATGACAAACGCTCAGCCCCCTCTGCACGACGCGAATGGTCCCCATGGGGGCAGGTCGGTCCTCGAGGTCAAAGACCTGGGAAGGGTCTTCCACTGGAACGGTTCGGCGAAGCCCGTTCTGGAGGGCATCACGTTCGATGTCACGCGGGGAGAGCTGGTCTGTCTCCTGGGTCGGAGCGGGTGCGGGAAGACCACCCTGCTGAAACTGTTAGCAGGGTTCCTCTCGCCGACCACCGGGGAGCTCTTGGTGGATGGCGACCCAATCAAGCGCCCCGGGCCGGACCGGTGCATGGTCTTCCAGGAAGATGCCCTCTTCGCGTGGCTCACGGTCGAGGAGAACATCGCCTTCGGCCTCAACGGCCGGAAGAGTGGCAAGGCCGCCATCCACCAGGAAGTGGATCGCTATCTTGCCCTGGTTGGCTTGAGGGATTTCAGAGGGTACCTGCCAGGAGAGATTTCGGGCGGCATGAAGCAGCGTGTCGCCCTGGCTCGGGTGCTCATCTTGAAGCCGAAGGTCCTTCTGATGGATGAGCCATTCGGGGCTCTCGACTCCCAGACCAGGGAGGAGATGCAAGACCTGCTCCTCCAGCTCTGGAAGGAGCTTTCCATCACCATTGTCTTCGTGACCCACGATGTGGAGGAAGCTCTGTTGCTGGCGGATCGAATCCTTGTCATGGACAGGAATCCCGGGAGGATCAGGAGCGATTTGCGCGTGCCTTTGAGCCGCCCGAGGGCGCGGGACGAAGACGAATTTCTCTCAATGAGCCGTGAGCTCCGAGCGGTACTGCGTCTCTGACAAAGATCTGGGCGGAAGGATCCGATCATACCGGCATCATCGATGCTCATAGGGAATCGAAAGTCCCGGGTCTTTCTTATGCGCAGGTTCTTTGTGGAGCAAGTTTTTCGGTGACAATGGCAGCACCGATACGATAAAATAGTTGCCCCTTCAGAACTTACACAATCACTGTTCGAATCTTTCTATTTGCTTCGCTGCACTGCGCCCTTCCAGACAGGGAGCAGAAGGGGGCCTCTGTCTCTTCCGTGCACGTGCCTTTCTGAGCCGAGTGAATCCCGGCGTGCCCCATCTTGAAGGGGATGGATGGATTTCGCCGTAACCTTGACCACTTGAGGAGGTCGGTCCGTGGATCCCAGGAGCGACGCACACGACGGCGGCAGGGAATACAGAGGCGATCTCCTACGAGAACAAGCTCGCCTGGCTTTTGAGCACCTTCCAACGATGCAGGCGGCGTCCTTCGCCGTTGCCCTCCTCCTCTGCTACGTGGTCCGGGATGTCATTGCACCGCGAAAAATCGTGACGTGGGCGCTGATGCTCCTGATCATCGCGGTCAGCCGGATGGTCCTCTATCTTCGCTTTGCCAAGGTGCGTGAAGGTCGGTTTTCCGGTGAGCACTGGAGGAGTGCGTATCTGACTCTGGCCGCAGCCTCCGGGACAGCCTGGGGATTGGCCGCCTTCATCATCTTTCCGTCCGGCAGGATGGAGCTCATCTGCCTGTTTCTCCTTGTGACCGTGAGCCATGCAGCGGCCACGACGGTGTCCCATTCCTCCATTCGATACGCCCCGGCCGCCTGGGCAGGACCTGCCTTGCTGCTCTATGCCGTCCGCTCTGCCATGGAAGGCGGGGAGATCGGGTATGTGCTGAGCGTTTTGATCCTCGTTTACCTGCTGACCCTAATCCGTTATTCGCTTGCGCACAGCGCGGCCATCGCGTCCGCGATCGGCTTCAAGTTCGAGAATCTCGATCTGCTTGCGGAGCTGCAGCAGACCACCGCTAGCCTCGCCAGAGATCTTCTGGAGCACAAAAAGGCCGAGGAAACGTCTCAGAAGTTCCGACTGCTGGTTGAGCACAGCCGCGACATCATTCTGTTCCTGCGTTATGAAGACGGCCACATCCTCGAGGCCAATGCCGCCGCCGTGAACGCGTATGGATACTCTCACGAGGAACTGCTAACCTTTACCATTCACCACCTCCGCGCGCCGGCGACGCGCTGCAAAACCGCCGCTCAAATGGAGGAGGCGGTGTCCCGTGGCATTCTCTTCACGACGATCCATCAGCGCAAGGACCGCAGCATCTTCCCGGTCGAGGTCAGCTCGCGGGGTGCGACCGTCGGTGACGCGCGCGTCCTGATCAGCGTCATCAGGGACATCACCGAGCGCCGACAGGCCGAGGAAGCGCTCCGGACAAGCGAGGACCGGTTCCGCGCCTTCATGGACAACAGCCCGGCCGCGGCATGGATAAAGGACGATCAAGGGCGCTACGTCTATCTCAGCAAGACGTATGAAAACCGCATGGGAGTCAGCCTCGATGCCTGGTCCGGCAAGACCGACTTTGACGTGTGGCCGGTGGAGATCGCCGAACAGTTCCGCAAGAACGACGACGCGGTTCTCGCTTCCAATCAAGCCGTCGAAGTCATCGAGGAAGCTGTGAGCCCCGATGGCAGTCCGAGCCATTGGCTGATTTATAAATTTCCCCTCCAGGATGCGGCGGGCAAGCGCTATGTGGGGGGCATCGGCGTGGACATCACCGAGCGCAGACAGGCCGAGCGGGCTCTTCGGATGAGTGAGGAGACCATGCGGGCGATCATCAACGGAATCAACGAATCCGCCATCCTCATGGATACCGCGGGAACATGCCTCGCGGTGAACACGACGACGGTGGAGCGGTTGGGGAAGACCGTCGACGAAATGCTCGGCTCCTCCATTTACGACCACATGCCTGTCGAGGTTGCAGAGATCCGGAAGCGCAAGGTCGAAGAGGTTCTCCGCACGGGGAGGCCCCTCCATTTCGAGGATACCAGGGCGGGCAGAAGGTTCGACAACACCATCTCTCCGGTCTTCGACGCCGATGGGAAGATCACTCGCCTGGCCATTCTCGGCGTGGACATCACCGAGCGGGTACGCATCGAGGAGGCTCTGCGGGAGTCTCAACAGCGTTTGAACATCCGGAATCGCATTTCCGACGTGCTGTTGGTGGCCCCGGACGAGGGAATGTATTCCGAGGTGCTGAAGGTGGTTCTCGAAATCACGGAGAGCGACCTCGGGATCTTCGCCTATCAAGACGAAAACGGAGACTGCGTCAAGCAATCCATGAGCGAAGAGCTGCTGGAGCGATGTGCCCTTCCGGACAAGACGCTGCGGTTCCCGCCGGGGAGTTGGGGAGATAGCCTCTGGGGGCGAGCCATCCGCGAAAAAAGGAGTTTGCTTTCCAATCAGCCGGGACGCGTTCCAGAAGGTCATTTCCTCATTCACAGGGCCATGGTTGTCCCGATCATTGACCGCGGGGAAGTCCTGGGCCACTGGATGGTCGCCAACAAGCCCACCGATTACGGATCCAGGGACCTCGAATTCCTGGAGCGGATCGCCACCGACATGGCGCCGGTCTTTTACGCCAGGCTGCAGCGGGATTTCGAGGAGCGCAGACGGAGACGGTTCCAGGCCGAGCTGCATCGGTCCCAGCAGATGCTCCGGTTGGTCATCGACAACATTCCCCAGCGAGTCTTCTGGAAGGATCGTGATTCGGTCTATCTCGGCTGCAACCTGCCTTTCGCGCAAGACGCGCGGCTTCCCGGACCCGACGACATCGTCGGCAAGGACGACCTTGCCCTGTCCTGGAAAGAGAATGCGGAGCTGTACCGGCAGGATGATCGTTTGGTGATGGGGGCCGACGTGCCAAGGCATCGCTACGAGGAGCCGCAGCTTCGGACAGACGGCTCCCTGGCATGGCTTCAGACCAGCAAGATTCCGCTCCATGACGAAGACGGGGCTGTTGTCGGGGTCCTTGGGACCTACGAGGATATCACGGATCGCAAGCGCGCCGAGGAGGAGCGCCGGGAATATGAGCAGCGGCTTCACCGGGCCCAGAAAGCTGAAAGCCTGTACCGCATGGCGGGGGCCATCGCACACCATTTCAACAACATGCTTGCCGCGGTGATGGGATACCTGGAGCTTGCGTTGTTGTACGACACGGCTGTGCCGGATGCGACGAAAGCCAACATCTCAGAGGCCATGAAAGCTTCCCGGCGAGCCGCGGAGATTAGCCGCCTCATGCTGGCGTATCTGGGGCAAATCGGCGAGGAAAAGCGCCGCCTTGATCTTG
>CALBZH010000624.1 GCA_937889795.1 uncultured Syntrophobacteraceae bacterium
CGACGCTCTTCCGATCTAGCCGTGAGGAAAGTTGTCGTCAACACCCGGTGTGCTGCCATGAGATGGGAAGAAGTCCTTGGCGTTGTCAGCAAAAAAATTCCAGTTGGAATCCAAAGCGCCCAGCACCCAGATTGCTTCCACGTCGTAGGGCACGGTAAAGGCGTGGGGGTCTCCGCTCGTCAGGGGCTTGTTGTTGAAGCCGGGGAACTGGCGAAACGCAGTCGTGTTGGCCGCCACGCGTCTCTTGCCGTCCAGGCACGCTCCGATCGGGACGCTGGTGAGCGTTCCGTTTGGGCTGAGTGACGCAAAGTAAGTGTCGGGGGGGTCGACGATCAGCATCCCGTAGAGACCGAACTCGAAGTGCTGCACCGTGTTGCGGTGGCAATGGTAGAAATAGGTTCCCATGGCGTTGGGCTGAAACTGGTAGATGTATTCCCCGATCTCCATGGAGCAATGCCCGACGCCGTCATTCATGGGGGTGGGCTCCAGCCCGTGCCAGTGGATCGTGTGGGGAGGCGGTCCTTTGCCCTTGGTCTCGCAGTGAAAGATGACTCCGCGGGGCATGCGGATGGTGGATGCCGGGAACGTGCCGCTCTTGAGGCTCGGATTGTCGTCGTCGCCGATGGCAAAGGTTCTCAGCCTACGTCCGTCGAAAGCGGTGATATCCAAGCTGATCAGCAAATCTCGCTGCACCGTGTGGGCTCTTCTGACCCGGTCTTGAATACGCGCCGCCTCCAGAACCTCGGGAACGGGGTTGGTCGGCTCAAGACGCTCGGGAGTGGGTGGACTGGCCGTCGGAGGGTCGAACATCTTCACCCATTCGGATTCCTTGTTCACCACCGACCTTCTCGAAACTCTGTATTGGGGATTTGTAAATGCCATGATCGTACTCCTATGCTCTCGAATCTCTTCGTGAGACTCGCTGCAGCTCCATCCCTCGACTCAAACGAGATTTCAATCCTCGTGTCCCCCCGCGGGTCCTGTTCGGTCCGGCCCGTGGATCGTTGGAGCGTGCGGAAAGGTCGTGACGCCTCCGGGGGTGGTCCGATCACCCGTGAAGTTGATGCCGGCAATGAGCCCCAGGTTGTAGTTGCCTCCCTGGGCGGTTTGAGTCGCTTCGGAATGGTCATGCATCGGGTAGCACATCGGGGACAACTGGGCCGCCAGGTTGTCTGATTGCTCCGGGATGAACAACCCCAGTTCTTCGTTGGGTGGCCAGATTGGCTGGCCTCGGAGGGAGATCATCGGAGGATCCGGTAATCCGATGCCTCTCGAGTTCGGGACGTCGGGCGGCCGAGTGTAGGGGATCAGCCAGTCAAAGGTCTGCATCGGCTGAGAAGTATAGGTGTCCACCCAAATGGGATTCGCTTCGACCACGCCATTGATCGCGACCACGTAAACATGGTTGGCGTGCATGTGCAGGGAATGCATCCATAGTCCGGGGTTGAGGACGCGGACCAAGGCGGGCTCGCCCACCCGATTCATGGGACAAATGAAGGGGTTGTTATGGGCGAAATGGCCGGACTGGCCGCTGATCGTGAAGTACTGGGCCTTCCGGTTGGAAGCTTCCGTGCCTTTCCCCGTGGGGATAAAGGGGTCCTTGAGGAAAGCATTGATAAAGTTTTCCGGCTTGCGGATGGCAGCGCCCGGAGCGGACCTGCCTACCTCTTCGAAAAGGTTGGGACTCGCCTGATGCAGCACCCAAACATACTGACGAAAGGGGGGCGTGTCGGTGGTGGGATCTCCCTGATCCCACGCCAGACCGGGAAAATGCGCGCTGTTTCCCAGATCGTTGAACAGTTTCTGGACGCCCGCTGTCGGCCTGAGGTAAGGGGTGATGCGGTTCCGCACCGGCCGACCGGGAATGACGCTGGGAATTTTGGGCATGACGATGAACGCGCCGTGGAGCCCCATCACGCGATTGACGGGTGCGTTGAGGTTGTCGAAGTACATGTAGGTGCCGGGGTTGGGCGCTCTGAAACGAAACGTGCGGGTCTGTCCCGGAGCGATGGGGCCGCTGTTGAGCACGGGTCTGGGTGGGATTCTCACGCGAGGATTCGTGCTGACGCCAGGAATGAAGAACGCGTGAGGCTCATCCAGAGCGTTCGTTACGGTGATTTGAATCGTGTCGCCCGCAGTCGCGAAAATGTTGGGTCCGGGGCAGTCCTCGGGGATGTTGGCTTCTTTGAAGATCCAAAAATAGCACTCCGCCAAGTTCACCGCATTGTCAGTCACCATGCCTTTGATGGCGTCTGTGATCGTGAAGTTAAGGGACTGGACAGGAAGGATCTGGGAGTAGGCCTCGTGCTCGAATATCCAGGGCAGCCCCCTTCCAACGGCCAAACCCGTGAGTACTGCCACTCCATACTTGAGGAATTCTCGCCTGTTCATTGTCTCTCCTCCTTGAGAAGGACCAGCCCTTCCCCTTCCAATCAGGTGATACTTTGAGATGATCGATCAATTCGCTGCTCGCCCGGGAGGCGCATTCAGGCTCCCCCTCGCGCCTTATCTGCAATCGAGTCCGTTCACGCTTCTAATATTAGGTATAAATACGTAATTAAGCAATAGGTCAAA
>CALBZH010000625.1 GCA_937889795.1 uncultured Syntrophobacteraceae bacterium
CCAATCACCGTCGCCTGAAACGGCGTTCTGCCTCCGTGCGCTTGCCTTGTCCGCCCTGCTCCAGAACCTGTTCGAACGGTTCATGCCCCCACCCGCCCCCGATGCTCCTTGGGAGCGGAAAGTAGACCATGTCCTTCAATACCCGAGGGGATGGGAAGTTTCTGACCCGGAATGGCGGAACGTCCTGGAGTCGGCCCCGCGAGAGGAGTTGATCGCCCGCCTCCTGGAGAGCGTGGCAACGGAGCCCGCCGGTTGGAAGTCCTTGCACGCCATGGAAATGCTGGGAGAGCTCCGAGCGGAGCAGGCTGTCGCCAGCATCGTGAAGACAATGGAAAAGGATTCAGGGCAATACGCTCGTGAAACAGCTTCGGCCGCCCTGGGCAAAATAGGAGCCGCCGCGTTGCCCGTCCTGCTTCCGCTCCTCGACTCGGCCGAGACCTCTCTCCGAAAGACGGCCCTTGACTTGATCTGCCGTTTCCCCACCTCGGAAGTCGTGAATGCCGTCTCAAGCCGCATGACATCCCTCTTGGAGCAGCACCGCGTCCCGACGCTGGCTGCCTGCGAAACCCTCGGAGCCCGGGAGCTTTTGTCCATCCTTGAGCCGGAATACCGACCCGGTGAATGGGATCTCGCTCGAACGTGCACGGTCATCGCCCAGCTCAACGGCCTGAAACCGACCCTGTCAGCCGAGATGGAACGAGACCGCAAAGAGGAAGAGCAATACGGGAAGCCATTCAGGACCCCGGGAGAAATCCCGAGCAGACTCCGCCTGGAGCTTCTCTGCAACGAATGCGGCAAACGCTACCATTACCTCGTGAACGAGATCCACCTGCACCCTCCGGGCTCAGAAGACGAGAAGGAGAAGGAGAAGGAGAAGAGCGAAGCGGAGCAGGACATGGTCCCCTACCGCCAGGGAATCGTGATCACCGACGACATCCGCTGCAAGAACTGCCAGACCCTCAATGACTTCTCTCTCACGCAGACGGCGATGACACAGCTTTCGTCCCACGGCATGATGATGCAGACCATGAGCCGACTCGGGATGGAAATCCCCGGGCACAATCCCCTCCAGATCGTTCGTCTGCCCGACAAGCAAGGCCGAGAACGGTCTCTGCTCGAGATTGAGCGGGAGCATTTCGATACGGTCGGACGCCATCCTCGACAACCGCAGAGCCACTTGGCCATGGGCAAGTTCTACGAGTACGTGAAGCGCCACCGCGAAGCCCGGGAAGCCTACTTTCTGGCCGTCGACATGGAGCCGAAGGCTTTGGAGGCAATGGCCGGCCTGGCACGGCTTTGCCACGCGGAAGGCAAGCTCGCGGATGCTTTTAGCTGGATCGACCAGTGTTACAAGGCCCTGCCCAACGGAAGGATGTTTCTGGCCGAAGATCCCGCGGAATTCAAGTCCGCGGTTCGTGAGAAGCGACGGGAATACGCCAAAGACGCGGGCATTCGACCGGACGATGATCCGGTGGACATCCGGTTTCGCGTCGAGACGTCGGATTATCCCAAGAACCGTCCCTGTCCCTGCGGGAGCGGCAAGAAATACAAGCTCTGCTGCATGAAGCGCGAATCCTCATGACATCAGGGACTCACCCATGAGCGGCCAAACCAAGGGCGGATTGCCCGGAAAAGTGCCCGTGACGCACGGCAGTTGGCTCAGACGACTGCTGACCTTCGTCGGGCCCGCTTATCTCGTCAGCGTGGGGTACATGGACCCCGGCAACTGGGCCACGGACATCGAGGCTGGATCGCGGTTCGGCTACACCCTGATCTGGGTGCTGCTCCTCTCGAATCTCATGGCGGTGCTCCTCCAGACGCTGGCGGCGCGGCTGGGCATTGTGACGGGGCACGACCTTGCCCAAGGGTGCCGGCAGGAATATCCTCGATTCGCCCGTGTGCTGCTTTGGGCTCTGGCAGAGCTGGCGATCACCGCAACCGATCTGGCGGAGGCTCTGGGAACCATCATCGGGCTCAACCTCCTGTTTCACATCCCGCTCCTCTGGGGATGCGCCATCACCGCCCTCGACACCTTTCTATTCCTGATGCTGCAGCACTTTGGCGTGCGAAAGCTCGAAGCGTTCATCGTCGTCCTGGTCGCGACCATCGGCGGCTGCTTCATGATCGAGGTCGTCCTCTCGAAGCCGGAATGGCACGCCGTAGCGGCCGGCTTTATTCCCCGCCTGGATTCCTCCATGCTCTACGTAGCCATCGGAATCATTGGCGCCACGGTCATGCCGCACAACCTCTACCTGCATTCGTCGCTGGTCCAGTCGAGGGCGATCGCCAACACGCTCACGGGCAAACGGGAGGCGGTCCGCTTCAACGGCGTGGATTCGGTGGTCGCACTGAATGCCGCCTTCCTGGTCAACGCGGCGATTCTCATTACGGCTGCAGCCGTTTTCTACAAACAAGGCATCGAGGTCACCGAGATTGAGCAGGCCCACGCGCTCCTGGACACCCTCCTCGGGGAATCCGTCGCGCCGTTCGCCTTTGCCGTGGCATTACTGGCCGCCGGGCAGAGCTCGACGATCACCGGCACCATTTCGGGCCAGGTGGTGATGGAAGGGTTTC
>CALBZH010000626.1 GCA_937889795.1 uncultured Syntrophobacteraceae bacterium
GGGTTGACGGGCGGCATCTTTCGGGAAGCCTACAACGTGGTGGGTGGCGTGGACAAGGTCATCCCGGTGGACGTCTACGTGCCGGGATGTCCCGCCAAGCCGGAGGCGATCATCGATGGGGTTATTCTGGGCCTGAGCAAGCTGTGAAAGGTGCAACCATGCAGGGAGAGGTGATCCAGGTCGGGGTGGATAACGTGCTGGGCGAAGCAGCCAGGGCAAAGGCTGAAGGGTACCGGTTTGTGACGATGACGTGCGTGGAGCTGGATGCGGCTTCCGTCGATCTGCTGTATCATTTCGACCGGGATTTTGAGCTCAGACATCTGAGGGTGCGTGCTGCGAAGGAGGCTCTTCTGCCGAGCATAACGCCGGTGTACTTGGCTGCCTTTCTGGTTGAAAACGAGATCCAGGATTTGTTCGGCCTGCGCTTCCAGGGGCTGGCGATCGATTACGGGCGGACCCTATACTTTGACGAAGCGGTCAGGCAGGCGCCCTTCTGCACGTTCACGGTTGAGGACGGCTCCAAAGACGGATGAGGGGATCGAGAGCACCATGGCGCAGACCATCATTCCATTCGGACCTCAGCACCCCGTTTTGCCCGAACCGCTGCATTTGAAGCTCACGGTCGAGGACGAAGTCATTGCCGAAGCTGTACCCGCATTCGGGTATGTTCATCGCGGATTGGAGCGGCTGGTCAGGATTCGCGACTTTCAGCAGATGGTCCTGGTGGTCGAGCGGATCTGCGGGATTTGCTCGATCATTCATGGCATGTGCTATTGCCAGGGCATGGAGGAGCTGATGGGACTAGACGTCCCGCCGCGTGCCAGGTTCCTGCGTGTCATCTGGTCCGAGCTGCACCGTATCCAGAGCCATCTGCTGTGGCTCGGTCTTTTTGCCGACAGCTTCGGTTTCGAAAGCCTGTTCATGGAATTCTGGAAGATTCGGGAGAAGATCTTGGACACCCACGAGGCCACCACCGGGAACCGCATCATCGTTTCCGTGAACGTCATCGGCGGGGTCCGCAAAGACCTGGATTCCGCCCAGAGACAGGCCATGCTCGACATGCTGGGGGAAGTGGAGGAGGCCGTCCGGCGGCTGGAAGACACTGTGCTGTCGGATTACACGGTATGCAAACGGACGGTGGGTAAAGGAGTGCTGACGGCTCAGCAGGCCAAGGATTTGGGGCTGGTTGGTCCGGTGCTGCGCGCGTGCGGCGTGGCCCGCGACACGCGCCTGCTGGGCTATGCGGCCTTTAACGAGCTGGATTTCGAGCCTCTGGTGGAGGAGGGCGGGGACTGCCACGCCCGGTGCAAGGTGCGGTTCCGCGAGATCTTTCAGAGCATTGATTTGATTCGACAGGCAAGCTCAAGAATCCCGGAGGGCGAGCTGGCCGTCAAGGTGCGGGGCAAGCCCGACGGTGAGGTCGTGTCGCGAGTCGAGCAGCCCAGGGGCGAAGTGTTCTACTATCTGAAAGCCAACGGCACGAAGAACCTCGACCGGCTGCGGGTGCGGACACCGACCTTCGCCAACATCCCGGCGTTGATCGTGATGCTCCCCGGCATGGCCCTGTCCGACGTGCCGGTCGTCCTGCTTTCCATCGACCCGTGTGTCAGTTGCACGGAACGGTGATTGTGCTCCGGAGGGAGCCACAGGAGGGGCCTGCGCCATGCTCACCATGACGCCCAACATTTTGCGCAACCTGGTCAATCCGGCGGCCACCCGGCGATACCCGAAGACCGTCCGGCCCCCGTTTGAGAACAACCGGGGCGTGCTGACCAATGACATGGCGATTTGCACCCTGTGCGGGACGTGTGCCGTCAAATGTCCTTCGCAATGCATCCAGGTGGACAAGAAGACCGCGACCTGGTGTTACGATCCCTTCGCTTGTGTCCTCTGCGGAGTCTGCGTTGAGCATTGCCCCACGGGGAGCCTCCGGCAGGGGCGCGAGTATCCGCGCCCCGTCCTGGTCAAGGCTCCCGTTGTGCTGCAGGGAAGCATCAAGAAGAAGTCCGACTAGTGCTCCGTCAAAGAAGTTACGCCGGGCAAGACTACACCCCCCAACCCCCCTTGGGGGGAATCAAAGGGGGGTGTATCCTGCAGAACAAAGCTGACAGAGGACTAGAAATCCGTCATGTCCTCGTCAAATGGGATCACGGATTGGGGCGTCCTGCTCTTGGAGGCTTTCACCGGGCTGACGGCGGGCAGGGAATCCATCTGGCCGCGCTTGGTCGTGCTCTCTCGGGGCAGCATGGGAGGAGGGGGCACTTTCTTTGAGCGTTTGAGGGTCCCAAGGGAAACGGTCTGTTGCTCCTGCGTTCCCCGGCCATTCGCGGAGCCTCCGACGACGGAGACCAGCTCCCCGACCATGCCGTTCATCTGGGCGGACTGGGCGGAGAGCTCCTCGGACGCACTCGCGGTTTCCTCGGCATTGGCGGCGTTCTGCTGCACGACCTTGTCCATCTCACTCACGGCTTTGCTGATCTGCTCGACTCCCTGGGCCTGCTCGCCGGAGGCCGCCGTGATCTCGGCAACCAGCTCCCTCACCTTGGTGGATCCTTGGCTCACCTGGCTGAACGCTTCAGCGGTCTTGTTCACGATTTCCGAGCCGCCCCTGATTCTGGCGATCGTCCCTTCGATGAGAACCGTCGTATTGCGCGCCGCGTCGGCCGCGCGCATGGCCAGATTCCGAACCTCGTCGGCCACGACGGCAAACCCGGCCCCCGCTTCACCTGCCCGGGCCGCCTCGACCGCGGCGTTCAGGGCGAGCAGGTTGGTCTGAAACGCGATTTCGTCGTTGGTCTTGATGATCTTGGCCGTGTCGTCGCTGGAAGACGAGATGGCCGTCATCGAGTCGATCAGCTCCACCATGGATTGGTTCGCTTTCTCGAGGACCCTGCCGTTCTCGTCCATGAGGGCATTCGCCTGCTTGGCGTTTTCGGAGTTCTGCCTGGTCATGGAAGCCATCTCTTCCAGGGAGGACGAGGTCTCCTCCAGGGCGGCAGCCTGCTCCGACGCCCCCTCGGCCAGGGCCTGACTCGCGCTGGAGACCTCTCCCGACGCTGCGGCAACCTGCTCAGCCCCGTCGCTCAGACTGCCGATGATCCGGTTGATCGGCCTCGTGATGGAAAGCGTCAAGATGATGCCCAGCGCCAACGCGATGAGGACCCCGGCGACCATCCCGAGAATCGTGCCGGTTTTCGCCTGGGAAATTGAAACGGCGGCACGGGCCGTCGTTTCCTTGGTCGCCTTTTCACTGATGGTCAGGAGCTCGCGCAGGATCCCCCTGGCAACCTTCTGCTTCTCGAAGGCGTTTACCATGGCTTGATCGTTCATCCGATTGTAGAGATCCACCGCCTTGTCGGTTTCCTGTCTCATGGCCGCCAGCTTCTCAAAGGTGTCCTCCGCGGCAGGCACGGTCTTGAGCTGGTAAAACGTCCGGGCTGAGGCCAGATCGTTCTTGGATGTCAGCTCCTTGATCTTCTTCACCGACTCGTGGAAATCCCGGTGCACGGATTCGATGTCTTTCATCCCCTTGGAGACCACCGCATTGCTCGTCTTTGTGGAGGCAAGCCACTTGCCGAACGCGCATTGGGTCGGGTCTTCCCCTCCTTCGAAGTGTGTGCCGTCGGCAATCGCGGTTGTACTCTGGCTCATGAGCCGATAGTGATCGCCCCGGAAGCCTTCCAGTCTCTCCTTCATGGCCAAGGGATTCACGATGTCCCCTGTCTCCAGTGCCTTCACCAGGTCAAAGAAGACGTCATTCTCCTTTTTCCAGGCAGCGACGGCCTCCTTGAAACGCGGCCAAAGCTCGGCCTCTTGTGCACCCTTCGGGAGTGCTTCAAAAGCATCCATCGACTCCGTGTAGTCTTTCCTCACGCGCTCGAGGTTCTCGTATTGCCGCTTGCGATCCTCCGACTTGAGATTGGGGTTGAGCAGCGTTCGCTGGAGAACCCTTAAGGATTCGAAATTCGAATCGATGTCGGTGAGGTATTGGACGGACGGCAACCGAACGCTGGCAACCGATTGAAGGTCGCTGCCCAATCCGGTTACGGCTCTGAACCCGATCAGTCCGATGACCAGGGCGACAACCGCCACAGCGATGAACCCCCCGATGAGCTTCACACTCAGCTTCACTTTCGTCATTCTTCCTTCCCCCCGTTTCTCGATGTCTTCGGTTAAAAACCTGTTTCTCATTCAGTCGTCTCATCAACCAAACGCTCAACCGCGTCAGAAGCGGCTGTGTTTGAAAACGCCCCTTCGCTCCGCCCCGTCATCTTCCTCAAGACCGCCGACAGATCCGAGAAGTCCCCATCCAGATACGTGAGGAAGCGTGGGGTCAGCTCATGAGCCATCCTCACCGTCTGCGCGTCTTCATCCGGCAGGACGAGGAGAATGCGAGTGTCCTCCAGCAGGTGCTTGATGGATTGCAGCGCCACGAGATCCTCTCGCGTGGCTGCAAGCAGGACCACGATGCTCATGCACGTTGGAGCCAAGCAAAGTCTTTTCGAAAAGGCGTCCAAATCAATGAATCCTTCGATCGCCTCTGGGCTCACGGCGCGAACGAGCCGCTGATACAACTTGAGTCCGATTCCGTTTTCGTGAGCGCCGTAGAAAAGTACCCCCATTGTTTCAGATTCCCATGCTGCAAGGTGTCGGTTCCGTTCCAGGTTCTTTGGGTCTACAGACCGTTCCGCGCCGACGGACGATGCGTGACGGGTCTCTCCGTCGGGCCTACAATCAAATGGCATGCCGAAACCGGAAGAAAAGGGCAGAAAATCTTTTGGGGTTATTTGTAACGTTTTTTCCATGGGTTGCGTGGGAGGCGATGGGGAGAATGGAAGAGCAGCCAGGCTTCGAGCGCCCCTTTGGGAAAGCAGAAGGTATCGGACGGCGAGAAAGTGTCTTATGTCACAATAAAGGGGGACGCGGTTGGGTTAGCCCGTTCGGGTCAGGTCATAGTGCTTGAAGAGGGCGTACAGGCGCGGTTTGGACAGACCCGAAACCCGGCTTGCCAAGTCCATGTTGCCGCCCGTGTGGGAGAGCAGTGCCGTCAGGTATTGCCTCTCGACCGCGTTGAGCGCCTTCTCTCGGACTTCCTGCATTTTCGGCAGGATAGACGAAGGCGGCCTATCGATGGGGCTCAGATCCAGGGTTTGAGGTTGGTCGCTGATGGAGGCTCGTGCCAGGCAGACGCGAATGTGGTTGGGAAGATGAAGCGGAAACAGGGTGGGCACGGGGCCGGCGGCCGCCAGGGCGCATTCGAGCGCATTCACCAGCTCACGCACGTTCCCGGGCCAATCATAGGCCTGGAGGGCTTGAAAGAATTCGGGTGAAAACCCTTTGGCTCCGAACCCCTGTCGCTCTCCAAGGCGATGGAGGTGGAACCGAATGATCTCCTTGATGTCCTGAATGCGGTCTTTCAACGGCGGCAGCTCAATGCAGATGGCTCGCAAGCGAAAGAGCAGGTCCTGTCGAAAGCTCCCGTCCCTGACCATGCTCTCCAAATCTCGATTGGTCGCCGCAACGAGCCTGAAGTCGCTCGCAATCTCCTTGCCCCCGCCGACGGGACGAAAGCGCCGCTCCTGAAGGACTCGCAGGAAAGCCCTCTGAACAGCCGCCGGCATTTCGCCCACTTCATCCAGAAACAGTGTTCCGCCGTGAGCCTGCCGGATCAGACCGTCGTGAGCCCGGTCCGCGCTCGTGAAGGCCCCTTTTTCATGGCCGAACAGGGCGCTTTCAACCAGGGTTTCAGGGAGGGCGGCGCAATCCACGACAACGAAATTCTGCTGGGCACGGGAGCTGTTCCTGTGGATGGCACGGGCGAACAGCTCCTTTCCAGAGCCGGTGGGACCGGTGATGAGGACGTTGGCTTCGCTCAGGGCGGCTTGGGCGAGCCGGTCGTAGCAAACCAGGATCTGGGGGCTGCTCCCGACGATTCCCTCGAGCTTCAGCGCGACCGTGGGCTGTCGGATCAGCTTTTCCTGACGGTGCTGAAGGGCTCGGGTCAGGGTGAGCTTCAGCTCTCCCAGGGAGGCGTGCTTCTGAATGTAATCCCAGGCACCGTTCTTGATCGCCAGCTCGGCGCCGTCCCGATCGCCGGCCCCGGTGATAATGATCACCTCGGGCGCGGAACGAGAGGTCTTGATCTGCGGCAGGACCGTGAGACCGTTGCCGTCCGGCAAGGCAACATCGAGAAAAACGACATCGAAGCCGTTCTTATCCACGGCCTCCAGACCTTGGGCGATATTCGCCGCATGGTCGACCGCATGTCCCATGCGGCGCACCACATCGCTCAGCATTTGGCGAAACAGCTCTTCGTCATCAATGATGAGGACGTTTGCCACCTTCTGTCCCAGTGGAAATTAAGGGCTTGAAATAACAGAAAGATAGAGTGCATTACCCCGTCGCTATTTCTTCCTTATACCCAAATAGACTTCCACGCCAGTGTTATTTTCACGTTGGGGTGCTCCCTCAATGACCTTCGGGCGGGAGAGATTCTCAGGGAGCCGGCATGTGGTCGACCGAAACAAGATCGGCGATGAATTCCCCGACCACGACGCTGCTCGCAATGCGAACGGGGAGCTTTCTGCTGTCATTGCTGACCCAGATGTGCAGCTTTGCGTTCTTGCTCTTCTTGAAGACGCCTCCCACGTCCTTGAGGTCCGGCTCGACCAGGAATGTGTCGTAACTGCGGTCGTTGACCTTGATAAGCTCCCGCTTGACAATCTTCGCCCTTCCCATGACACACTTTTTTCCGTCACTGACAGAGGCGTCGAGCTCGAGGTTCTCCTTCAGATGGCACATCCTGAAGGCGTAGAAGATGGAAAAGGGATCGAACGTTCCGGGAAGGACCTTGACCGGCTTGGCGGGCTTGCCGAAGTTCGTGTAATGCGCCTCCTGGTTTTCCCAATCGAAACGGACGACGATATCGCGACGGTGCTTCCCTTCCTGCTGTCGCTTCTTGTAGAGTAGCGACCGTGTCATGCCGCCATCGGTGAACGCCTCGATGGTGTCTCGAACCATGTAGAAGGTGTCAATGAAGCTGGTGGACTTCACCGTCAGCAGGAAGTGACGTGCCGGGATGCCGTTCACTTCGGTCATGGGCATGACTTCGAGGACGGCGGTACCGGCTTTGATGAATTCCCATTTCAGCTCAAATGTCAGCTTTTCTCCGGTCTTGAACGGCACTTCGGTGGCGTCCTGACACATGGCACCGCTGTGTCCTGGAGCCAGGACAATCATGAACATCACTGCAATCAGGCATCGATTCCACATGATGATCCGACCCCATCAGAGGCAGAGCCCTAGTGCTCTGTCAACTTTGTTTCGCCAGGTACACCCCCCTTTGATTCCCCCCTCGAGGGGGGTTGGGGGGTGTTCTCTTGCCCGGCATAACTTCTTTGACGGAGCCCTAGATTCGGGACGTGCGGGACCGTCTCGGTTTGACAACCATTCGTTGGAGCTCTTCAACGCTCATGCCCGAATCGGTCTCCAGCTGCGTCACGACCTTGTAGAGTGCATCCACAACGAGGGGCGACCACTTGCCCGTCGTTCGTGCCGTGGGAGAAGCGGGGGGTGCAGAGGCTGCTGCTGCGGGGGCAGGGACCGTTGAGCTTTCCAGCGGTTTGGACCGTCTGATCCGCTTCACTGTGGAGGTGGCCTTGTGAAGCTTGACCTCGGGTCTCAGGATCACCGCGTCGGACGGATCCGATTGGGGGGCCTCGGGGACGCTCTCGTGCTCGGGGATCGCTATCGAGCCCTCTGCGTCGCGGGAAGGCGTCGTCTGAACGGTTCCAAAAACTCCTGTTGAATGGAGAATATGAACAACCAGATGCCTCGCCCTCCCGACTTCCCTCGTGATGGCCTCAATGCTTTGTCCATTCTTATAGAGCGTCACGATCTTCTGTTCAACCTCGCCCGCCGCGGAGCCCCTTGGCTGAGGCTGATTGCCGCGATGGCCGGACGAGAAAGGGGCATGGTGAGCCTTACGGTAGTGGATCTCAGATTGTCTCATTCGCGCTGTCTCTTTGATGGGTGGATTTGGATTTCTACAAGAAAGCGCAGCTTATTACACACTCTCTTGCGGCAGGCAAATCTTTTCTGCATGTGTCATTGTACGGGACAAGCTCTTCAATTTTGAATGATAAGTCCTTTTTCACCACTTGTGTATGGAGCCATCGCACAAAGGAGTGTATGCTCCCAACGATTGAGACAAGAGGCATTCGCCCTCGGGCGATTTCCAGCAAGGTCCCTCTCCCTTGCCCATTCAGGAGCTGTTGCAATCATGACCAAAGAGATTTCCAGAAAAATGCGCGGGATTGCCGGGTTGATGCTGTTCCTGGGGCTCCTGAGCGGAGCACCCGCAAGCGCGGCGGAGCGCGGTGCAAACCCTCCGGGGCCCTGGATCGTCAGCGAAGGACGACCCGCGCCCTGGGTGACATCGCTGATGGCTGAGACGCTGGATGAATCCATGCTCCTGGGGAGTCCGGTCGAGTTTTGGGCGTCGGAAGTCAGCTCTCCGTCTGTTCTGGGATGCCGTGATGCCCGTTACGAAAGGGTACAGCTCTCGGCAGAGGGGCTGTTTCAGGGGCATCTCCCCCCTCCCGCGGAGAGCTCGGCAACCGATCTCGGCTTCTCGACGTTTCCCGTTCCAACCGTGAGGGTCACATGCGCAACCGGCGTGTATGATTATCACCAAGTGCATCGAGACAAATTTCTTATCGCGGTCGACAACGTCATTTGGACCCTGGTGCCCGCACGGTCCAACCCTTGACCCAGAGGGAAGGGCTTTCGCCGGAAGGAGTGGATTCCAACATGCAGTTCATAGACCTTGCATCGCAACAGGATCGGATCAGGCAGGACATCGAGGTGCGCCTGAGGAAGGTCCTGGATCACGGCCAGTATATCATGGGGCCGGAAGTTTTCGAGCTGGAAAGAGTGCTTGCCGAGTACGTGTCCATGCCTCATGCCCTGAGCTGTGCTTCCGGAACGGACGCACTCCTTCTTGCCCTCATGGCCCAGGATGTCCAGCCGGGAGACGCCGTTTTCACCACGCCCTTCACCTTCATGGCGACGGCCGAGGTGATTGCCTTGCTCCGGGCGACTCCGGTCTTTGTGGACATCGACCCGGTCACGTTCAACATGGATCCGGCCAAGCTTGCACTCGCGATCCAGGCCGTTGAATCCGGCGACGCTTCCCATCACCCCCTGCCGCGGGGTGCCGTCGGCTGGGGCCTTCGGGGCCGGGGCGTCATTGCCGTGGACCTCTTTGGGCTGCCTGCCGATTACGGCCAAATCAACCCCCTCGCGCAGTCCCATGGGCTGTTCGTGATCGAGGACGCCGCCCAGTCGTTCGGGGCCCAAATGGGGGGCCGAAAGGCCTGTGGGCTTTCGGGGCTCACGTGCACCTCCTTTTTCCCCGCGAAGCCGTTGGGAGGGTATGGCGATGGGGGCATGTGCTTCACGGACGACGAGGAGCTCCTGGGGCTGATGCGCTCCATTCGCATTCACGGCCAGGGAGCAGACAAATACGAAAACGTCCGAATCGGCATCAACGGCCGTCTCGACACCCTCCAGGCCGCTATTCTCCTGGCGAAGTTTTCGATTTTCGAGGAGGAAGTCCAGCTGAGGCAGGAGGTCGCCGCACGCTATACACAGCTTCTCGGTGAGCTGGAAGTGGATCTGCTTCCGCCCTTTGTTCCTCCGGATTGCCTGTCGGCCTGGGCTCAGTATTCGGTCTTGGCGCGAGACGAGCCCCACCGGGCTGCATGCCTGGATCGGCTGCGTGCGGCCGGGATTCCCAGCGCCATCTATTATCCCAAGCCGCTCCACCGTCAACGGGCGTTCAGGGATCTGGACTATCGGGAGGGGGATTTCCCGGTGAGCGAGGGCTGCGCCCGAAGGATCTTCAGCCTCCCCATGCATCCGTATCTCAAGGCCGAAGACCAGGAGCGGATCTGCCGGACCCTGAAGGGGTAGTGTACATCACCAGCCGCTCCCTCCCGCAGGAGCGGCGATCCCAAAGCTTCAGCCTTTCTGGCGGCAGGTGCGGTCCGTACACCAGGAGCGTCCCTCGCCAGGCAGCTTCCGTGAGGATTGCCTCGAGGCGGGCCAGGGGCTTGTCGGGGTAAACGAACAGGCAATCCGCCTTCGTGATCTGCTGGCTGGTGAAGTCCCCGCAAATGAAATCCACTCGGCTCTCCAGCCCGAGCACAACGCTTGCGTCGCGTCCGGCTCGGCAAAGGTCCGCGTCGATCTCGATGCCCACGACATGGGTGAACAGCGAGGCAACGCAGGCGACCACCCCGTCACCGCAGCCCAGGTCGACCAGCAGCTTGAACCTGCTTAGGTCGATGCCCCGGAAAAAGTAGTAAAGATGCTCCGGACGGGAGCTCGCCCAGGCGCCCAGGACCGTTTCTCGGTACAGACGCTGTCCGGAAGCTTCCCAGGCGGCGTACTGGCTGCGGTAGTGGCGGAGGATGGAAAGGAAGCGGCGTGTGCGCGATCGCTCGGAGTCAGGATTGCGCACGGAGGATCGTCCATGGGCCATAATAGCCAGGGGCCACCGACGTGAGGGGCCAGACAAGGCTCCCAGTCCCGAGAATGGTTCCAGGGTTCGTGACCGTGTTGCAGCCGATCTCGACACTGTCGCCAAGGATCGCGCCGAGCTTCCGCAGCCCGGTGTCGAGCGACTCACCGGAAACCCGCACCCGGATGCTGTCCCCGCTGAGCTTCAGATTAGCCAGCTTGGTTCCCGCGCCGAGGTTGCTCGCAGCCCCCAGGATGCTGTCTCCGATGTAGGCGAAATGCCCTGCCTTGGCCCCGTTCAGCATGATGCTGGACTTGATTTCCGTCGTATGCCCGATCACGCACCCGGTTCCCGTGAGGCATTTGCCTCTTACGTACGCCCCTTGCCGAACTTCCGTGCTCCCACCAATGATGGTCGGCCCCTTGATGAGGGCGCCGGGCTCGACGACTGCTCCCGGTCCCAGCGATACCGCGTCGTCCCAGATCACACTCCCGGCATAGAGAACCGTGGCGTCGGCGACTTCCTGGCCCTCGATGCGCACCTTGAGCGTTCCCTTGGTGGCTTCTCCCCCAAGCACTTGGAACCCGTCCCGCCACACGCGACCCTGCCAGAGAACCAGGGTCTCGGGTAGCGGTTTTTGAAGACAGCCGATGTCCCCCACATTGGGTGTCAGGTGTGCTGCAAGATAGCTCGGCAGTCGGGAGAGGGCCTCCCAGACGTGCTCGCACGAGTCGAACAGGTCCCGATGTGCAAAGGGGGTCAGGTCGAAAAAATGGTCCGGTTTCAGGATGTCCATGGGCTCCCGCCAGTCGTGAATCGTTGGGGTGAGACGGCTCCATTACACCGTCACACAATCATGAGCACTTTCTTTAAGCAGCTGTGCACTCCATTGAAGCGAGCCGGCTACCCGCGGGTCTTCGCCAGCTTCGTATGCTCGATTTTGGTGCACTTGTTCATCACCACGGAGAGGCCGGCCGCCCTGGCTTTCTCCGCGGATCCGTTGTGGCAGAGACCGAGCTGCATCCAGACGCACCGTGCCTTGACCTCGATGGCTTCATCCACAACAAATGGGATAACCTCCACGTTGCGAAAGATGTCCACAATGTCGATGGGCACGGGTACGGATTTGAGGTCGGGGTAGCACGGCTCGCCAAGGACTTCCTTGTACTTGGGATTCACCGGGATCATGGTGTAACCGTGCTCTTTGAGGTACTTGGCCACCTTGTGGCTGTCGCGGTCCTCCTTGTGGGAAATACCTACCACCGCGATGGTCTTCGCCGTTTCCAGAATGTCCGAGACTTCTTTGTCGGTCGCATTGGTGACCGGCATTTCACATTCGCTCATGGTTTTCCTCCCTGGGACCCGCCGGCGTTAGGATCCGGGTCCGGAGTTGATTCTTGTCCTCACCATCGTGCTACGCCCATAGCTCACAATAATGAAACCCCTGGAGAGGGTCAAGGAAGCAGAAGGTCCGACGCCCATCTTTGCAATGACGGCGTTTTGTAATATAAGTTTTCAGCCTTCCCCGAAAAGGAGAGCGATCGGATCGGTCCAGGAATGTCACCTCACTGATGCACGGAAGGGGGCTACCAGAGGAGCAGGCATGGCACAGAAACGAGAATCGGGCTCGACCCCGTTTGACAAGATCGTGAAACGCGTTCGGCCTCCCTCGGGTGACAGCGGTGATTCACGGAATCCCGATCCTTCCCAGCGGAAGCTTCATTTTTCCATCTGGATTTTTATCGGTCTGCTGGTCGTGTTCATGCTGGTCCAGAGCCAGATGGCGGAGCCCGAGCGCGACAGGGTTCCGTATTCCGAGTTCAAGCAGCTGGTGGCCGAGGGGAAGGTCTTCAACCTCGTGATCGGACCCGAGCGCATTCGAGGGGCCATCAAGGACGAAAAGACACCGGGTAAAACGTTCGTGACGCAGCGGGTGGAGGATCCCGAGCTCGTCCAGCTGCTCGACAAAAAAGGGATCAACTACACCGGCCAGGCCGAGAACAAATGGATCGGCGGCCTGATTTCGTGGCTGCTGCCCATCGCGCTCCTGGTCATCTTCTGGAGCTTCCTGATTCGCCGCATGGGCGGCGGACCCCAGGGAGTGCTCTCCGTCGGCAAGGCGCGCGTTCGGGTTTTCG
>CALBZH010000627.1 GCA_937889795.1 uncultured Syntrophobacteraceae bacterium
AACGGGTGCCGGGATCGCCGCGGCGCAAATGGTTGTCAACAGGGGGGCCAGAGTCGTCATCACGGGTCTCGTCGGCCCCAAGGCCCTTCAGGTCCTGAATGCAGCCGGCGTCCAGATCGTGTCGGTTCCCGAGGTAACGGCACGCCAGGCCCTCGAAGATTTCAGAACTGGACGAGCCCATACCGGCACACAGGTGGTCGACGACGTGCCGCCCATGGGATGGGGACGAGGGATGGGACGGGGACAGGGACGAGGCGGCTGTGGAAGGGGTATGGGCCGAGGGAAGGGCGGCGGCATGGGCGGCGGCATGGGCTCTGGAAGGGGAAGAGGGAGAGCGTGATGATCGCTTTTGGTCCGGCTCCGTCCCGCCGACTCGGGAGGAGTCTCGGTATCAACAACATCCCGGCCAAAACCTGCACCTACTCGTGCGTTTACTGCCAGCTGGGCCGAACACCGGCGCTGCAGACGGCAGTCCGGTATTATTTCCCTCCTGCCCGGATCATCCAGGAAGTGTGGCAGCGAGCCTCCTGCTTGTGCGAGCTCGGCCAGCACGTGGATTATCTGACCGTTGTGCCCGACGGCGAGCCGACCCTGGACCGGAGACTAGGCGAGACGCTGCGTCTCCTGAAACGGAACTTCAGAGTCAAGACCGCCGTGATCACCAACGGCTCCCTTCTCTGGCGTGAGGATGTCCGCGAAGCTCTAAGCACGTGCGACTGGCTCTCCATCAAGGTGGATGCGTGCACGGAAGCAACATGGCGAAAGATCAACCGTCCTCACCCCCATTTGGAGCTGGAACGAATCCTGGAGGGGATTCTCCAAATGGCGGGGGATTTCGACGGCGAGCTTGTCACGGAAACGATGCTCATCCGCGGGGTCAATGACGGCGAAAGCGACGTCGGCGCCCTCGCGGAGGTCCTCTCCGTCTTGCAGCCCGCAACAGCCTACCTGGCTGTCCCGACTCGCCCGCCGGCTGAAAGGTGGGTGCAGGCTCCGGAGGAAGCGGTCGTCAACGGAGTCTTTCAACGTCTCAGCAGTCGACTGCCACGGGTGGAGCTGCTCACGGGCTTCGAGGGATCTGATTTCGGCTACTCAGGAAACCCGGAGCAGGATCTCTTGAGCCTCGCCTCGGTACATCCGCTTCGCGAGGACGCGGCAAACGAGTGGCTGAAGAACGCGGGGGCCGACTGGTCGCTGCTTTCCACGCTCCTTCGTGAAGGTCGGATGGTTGAGCTGGAATACAACGGCAGGAAGTTCTACCTCCGCAACCTCCATCAGGAGCCGAAGCACGCAGCTCTTTCCGTCGCTGCGGGAGAAGAATGAAGAGAATGGCTAGCAAAAGCGCGATTTGGGATGCCTTGAGACGAGTCCACGATCCCGAGCTCAAGAAGAGCCTGGTCGATCTGCAGATGGTGCGTGACGTTGTGATCCGCGATCAGGACGTGCGGGTGACCCTGGCCCTGACCACTCTCGGCTGTCCCATGAAGCAGCGGATCGTCAAGGAGGTGAAAGAAGCCGTCAAAGCCATCGAAGGCGTCGACACCGTGGAAGTCGATCTCACCGCCATGACGCGCGAGGAGCTTGACCGCTTGTTCCCGAAGCATCCCTTGAAAGGAATCGACAAGGTATCCCGATTCCTCGCCGTGGCAAGCGGCAAGGGAGGCGTGGGCAAGACGACGGTCGCCATCAACCTGGCGCTGGCTTTGAGCCGGGAGGGACTGCGCGTCGGCCTGCTCGACGCGGATGTTTATGGGCCAAGCATTCCGGTCATGCTGGCGCTTTCGGAGCGCCCGAGGTCGGAAGCGGGGATGATCCTGCCCCTCGAGAAGCTCGATCTCAAGGTCATGTCTTTTGGCTTCTTCCTCGGGGAGAGCCAGCCCCTGATCTGGCGCGGGCCGCTCGTGGCCAAGACCATCAAGCAGTTCCTCGATGACGTCATGTGGGGCCACCTCGACTTCTTGGTAGTCGATCTTCCGCCCGGGACCGGCGACCCGTCCATCACGATCGCCCAGGCCATCCCGGCCACTTCCGCGGTCATCGTCACGACACCCCAGGAGGTGGCTCTCGCCGATGTTCGGAAGGCGATCGAGATGTTCCGGGAAATGCATGTGCGGATCAGTGGCCTCGTCGAGAACATGTCGTATTTCCAGTGCGAGCATTCGAGCGAGAAAATATACTTGTTTGGCGCTGGCGGGGGAGAGACCCTGAGCCGGGAGACCGGAATTCCGCTGTTGGGATCCATCCCGATCGACATCGAGCTCCGCAAAGGGGGCGACGCCGGACTTCCCGTGGTGGTTGGCCATCCCGAATCGGAATCCAGCCGCATTTTTCAGGAAATCGCCCGCAAGCTCAGCACCTCCGGGGCCTCAGGCTGAATTGATTAGTGGATCACACGAAAGATATTCCTGTCATGTCAAACAGATCCTGTAAATCCGAAGAATATCGCTCCAAAAGCCGTTCTCGAGTTTCTCTTGATAGCGGAAGGACATTTGTAACATTAACTTTTTCTAGCAACTTTAAACATTGCTTTCTTGTCCTTCTAAAACGGTTTAATTTGTTTGTTACATAGTACTGAATGCCAGGATACCGTGCCGTTACGTTACCACTGTTTGTTTTCGCATCAAGGTTTGGAGAAAATTCTGAATCAATTCCTAGAAATCGACATATATCTCTCGTGTATTTCAGGCGATTGACAATAAAATCTTCAAATTTAATTATATGAAATCTGTCTCTTGAAAATATTTTAAAGTAACGCTTCAATTGATCTCCATATAGTCCTGATCTAAAATATAGAGAATTATAGAAGTAATGAGGGCACTGTTCCATAAATTGGATCGAATTGTACCTCCCTTCTTCTGCTTCCAGTGCGCGCTCAAACGTCTTGATGTATTCATATCCACGTCTTCGCATCCAATGATAAAGAGAATAGGCTCTGTCTGCTGGATTGCGTAAAATGACTACAAATTTTGAATCAGGAAACAGTGCCTTCAAGACTCTTGCAGTGGTAGGGTCTGATAAATAAGCATGAGATGCTTCGCCCCTAATGGGCTCATCAGATACTGCGTCGTATAATTCAAAGTAATCAATGGGGTTATTTACCAACTGAAATTGCTTACAGAAGAAAGTCGGTTCCTTAATCCTAGTCAAGAATATTTCTGGATGCAGCCTTAGGAGGTGCCACAGGTATGTGGTACCTGATCTTCCTGCGCCGAGTATGAAAAAATTAGGCTTATTTGTATGTGAAGGAATCATATTCAAATCCTAGAGGAGATATCCATCGACATCGAGCGCCAAGAAGGGAGCGATGCCGGAATTCCGGTGTTGATGAGCCAACCCGGATCGGAAACGAGCCGCACTTTCCAGAAAATGGCCCGCAAGTTCGTCACACCGTCCCATCAAGCATGACCCAGCTTGAACCGACCTCTTCTCTCAGCCCAGGGGGCCTCCGAGCTGGTAGGCCTGTCCATCTCCGGCTCGCGCCTACAAACCGCTCTTATGAATCAGTCAGGGGGAGCTCAATCCAGAATCGAGCGCCCTCCCCTTCCGTGCTATCCACCCGAATGACTCCACCGTAATCCTGCACGATGCCGTAGCTGATGGAGAGGCCGAGGCCGGTGCCCTGTCCGACCTCTTTGGTCGTGAAGAACGGCTCAAAAATCTTGCCCCGTACCCGTTCCGGAATCCCGCACCCCGAGTCCGAGATCTCGATCGTTACCGTACCCTTCTCGGAATACGTCTTGAGCCGGATCTCCTTCCGAGCCCCACGCTCGTCGCCGCGCTCGCACTTCTCCACGATGGCGTCCCGTGCGTTGATAAGCAGGTTGATGAAAACCTGCTCCATCCGATTGGCGTCGGCCATAACCCGGGGCAGAGCCCCATCCAGCTCCTTGACCACCTGAATTTCGTTGAGCTTGAACTGTTGCGCAAACATCTCGTGAGCCCGCATCAAAGCATCGTTCACGGCCACCGGCTCCCGGCCGACGCCGGCTTTGCGCCCGAACTCCCTTAGATGATTGATTATCTTTGCAGCCCTGTCGACGTGACTGTCGATTTCCTGGAGCATGGTGCATAGGATGTCTTCCCGGATGGGATCGGACTGTTGAACCTTCTTCATCAGAAAGCGGCTGGCCGCCTTGATCACCGCCAGTGGCTGATTGAGCTCGTGAGCGACCCCCGCCGACATCTCTCCCAGAGTGGCCATCTTCCCGGCTTGTATCAACTGCTGTTCCGTCATGAGCCGTTCGGTGATATCGCTCGCGACCACGAGCAGCGCGTCTCGATCCAGGTATGAGGAGGGAGAGATGTGTAGATTGACATAAAACACATCCTCGCTTTTGGTCATCTGCTTGACTTGACTCAGAATGCCGGCCTTTCGCAGCACCCTCGAATAGTATTTGTTGTCTTCGACGCTAAACAAGTCCATAAGACTAATCCCGAGGAGCTCTTCCTTGGCATACCCATACATGACAAGGGCTGTCTTGTTGCAGTCGAATATTCTTAACGTATAATTGTCAACGATAAATACAGCGTTTGGGATGTTGTTAAAGATTGCCTTATACTTTCCTTCCGACAAAGGCATTTTCATATTTGAACTCTTTGATTGGGTCAAGTCAAGGCTCACGTCCAAAACAGACTTACGGTCACCCACTGATCAATCGACCACAACTGAAAGTTGCGCAGGAATAAAAGGTGAGAGGTTTGCAGGAGAAGCCAAGATCAGAAAGGCGGAGCACCCTTTCTCCACGGTGAGGAGCCGCACGCCGATCGAAAAGCTCCAGATCATCCGGAGTGAAGCAAAAAGCTCCCCGAGGGGAGCCTTTTGCTTCACTCTTCCGCGCAAGGGCGAGAGGTCTATTTCTGTCCTGGGTCGAGCAAATCTGCCTCACAGCCATTCTGAAAGCCCCCCGCTCCAGCGTTTCGAGCGGAGGGCAACAACCAAGCACCTCGACTGTCGGCAAACAAGGTTTTCTGTGAACGGATCCCTTTTACGGGTCCAGGTCCATCGGCCTGGAAGCCGCGTTTCGGCCCGCCTCTGCCTAGAATTGAGGCCTGGGCAGCAATCCAGCCCGTTCCATGATCTCAGGCACCTTCTGCTCCCATTCGATGGCCATGATGTGGAAGCCACTGACACCCTTGACCTCTTTCAGGCGCTGGATGTCCTCGACGCACATCTTGATTCCCTCTTCCGCCTGCTTTTCCTTGGGAACTCCAGCAAGACGTTTGATCACGTCATCGGGAACATCCATTCCCGGGACCTTGTTTTTCATGTATTTGGCCATGCCGACGGACTTCATGGGGGTGATGCCGGCCATGATGTACACCTTCTCATGCAGGCCCCGCTCCCGGACTCCTTCCATCCACTTCTCGAACTTGTCGATGTTGTAGATGCATTGGGTCTGGATGAAGTCGGCCCCCGCTTTCACCTTCTTGGCCAGTCGCGACACGCGAAGCTCAAACGGGTCGGCAAAGGGATTGGCGGCGGCACCGACGAACATCTTGGGAGGGCCATCGATCTTTTCCCCGCCCTGAAACTTGCCTTGATCTCTCATGGTCGTGACCATTTCGACGAACTGGACGGAGTCGATGTCGTGCACGTTGGCGGCCATGGGGTGGTCGCCAAAGCTCGGATGGTCACCGGAGAGGCACAGCATCGTATCGATGCCATGCGAATAAGCCCCGATGATGTCGCTTTGCATGGCCAAGCGGTTCCGGTCTCTCGTGACCATCTGCAGCAGCGGGGTGATCCCCATCTGCTTGATCAAGATGCAAGCCGCGAGGCTCGACATCCGAACCATGGCCGTCTGGTTGTCGGTGACGTTGACGGCGTCGACGTAACCTTTCAACAGTTGTGCTTTCTCCCTGACTTTGTCGGGCAGTGCGCCGCGCGGGGGACCGCACTCCGAGGTCACAGCCAGTTGTCCCGATGCCAGAATCTTTTCCAGTATGCTGTCGGTCTTCATGATGCAAGATCCTCTCTCACGATTTTCCGGGGCCCACCGCCACGACCAGAGCGCCAATCCTTAGCGGGGATGTTCTCCTCATATTGATCCAGCTTTCCGAGGGCCTTCAGGCGGTCCCAGATCAGCTGCCAGGCGCAATCCGTATCCGAGCTCACCTCGCACTTGCCATTGGTCGAACCGCCGCAGGGGCCGTTCAGGATTTGCTTGGAGCACCGCGCCACGGGACAGACCCCTCCCGTCAAGCCAAGCACACAGTCCCCGCATCCCTGGCACCGTTCCGCCCATACCCCCTGTCGCTCGGAGGCTCCCATGAACTTGGTGTTCACGGCCGGGAAGACCGGCTTGTCCGTATAGCGTCGCGCAACTTCCTGCACCCCGCAGCCACAGGCCATGGAAAGCACCGCGTCGACCTTGTCGATCTGAGCGACAAGCTCTTCCACATACTCGGGATCGCACTGTCTTTCGAGAGTGATCTCCGTGATTTCGATGGGTTTTCCTTCCGCCTGGAATTGGAGCTTAAGCGCGGAAGCAAGGATGCCCACTTCCTTGCGTCCCCCTGCGGCACACACGGTCACACACTCGTTGCAGCCGGCAAGGAGAATGCGCTGGAAGGGCCTCACGCACTCAACCAGTTCTTTCATCGGTTTTTGTTCAGCAGTAATCATTTCAGCTATGTCTCCCCTTCGTGGAAAACAGCCCGCATCCCGTAGGAGCCACCCCTAGGCGGCGGCTCTTGCGGGGTTGGGTCCCAACTTGCGGATCTTCTCCGTAAATTCAGAGGCGGTCTGAGCGAACCGCTCGCCCATGCCCGCAGACATCGAGAACATCTCGACGCGCTCTCCTCCAATGCCGATCTCGTCGAGCATCTTCTTGATGTACGCCACCCGTTTGGACGCCCGGACGTTTCCCGTATTGAAATGGCAGTCTCCCTCGAGACAGCCCGCCACGTACACGCCATCCGCACCCTTTTCGAGCGCCTTGAGGATGTGGATCATGTCCACTTTCCCGCTGCAGGGTACCCGAATAATCTTAACATTGGGAGGATAGGAAAGCCTCTTGCTGCCGGCCATGTCTGCAGCCGTATAAGCACAGTAGTGGCAACAGTAGGCGACAATCACCGGTTCGAAGTTCTCCATCACGCCGTCCTTTCAAATAGACCGTCCAACTTGGCCAAGATCTGATCATCCTCGTACTGCATAAGCTGAATGGCTTTCGCGGGGCATTCGGCAGCACAGACGCCGCACCCGCGACATTTCGTCGGATCGATTTGCGAGTAGCCTTCCGCATTGATGAAAGGCACGTCGAAGGGGCACGCCCGGACACAAATGAGGCATGCAGCACAACGGTCCTTGTCGACTGTCGCGGTGGCAGCCCCGAAATTGATGGTATCCATCGACAGATAGGTCTGTGCCCGTGAGGCGGCGGCCAGAGCCTGGGTGATGCTCTCTGGAATGGACTTCGGCGAATGGGCGGTGCCGGCGACGAAAACCCCGGGAACCTCGAGGTCCACCGGTCTCAGCTTGACATGATCCTCCAGAAAGTACCCATCCGATGTTCTCGGGACGTGGAAGATGATCCCGAGATCATCCGTGGACTCCCGATTGGCCACCAGCCCTGTGCTCAGCACCAGACAGTCGGCACTCACCTTCATCTGCTGGGTCAGAATTGGATCGGTGAAAGTGACCAGAGCCTTCTCCCCGTTCGCTTCGACCCGGGGCTTGTCCGCCAATTCGTAGGGAACGAAGACGATGCCCTCTTCGCGCGCTTCCCGGTAGTAGTCTTCGGTGAACCCCGGTGTACGAATATCGCGGTAGAGCACATAAATCTCCGCGTCCGGATTGAGCGCATGGATTCGCAGCGCATTCTTCACGGCGGCCTGGCAGCAGAGGCGCGAGCAATTGGGGTTCTCAGGAACGCGAGACCCCACGCACTGAATCATCACCACCTGCTTCCAGCCCTTCACTTTATCCGGACTGTCTTCCAGGATGGCCTCCAGGTCAAGCTGCGTGACGGCAGCCGGGCTGGATCCCAGAAGGTACTCCGCCGGCCGGTTGGGCACGGCGCCCGTGGCGAGAATCGTGATCCCGTGCTCGATCTCGCGGTAGGCTTTGTCCGCACCAACCTGAACCCCGGTCTTGAACATCCCGGCGACTCCCGAATGATCCACCACGGCGGCATTTTTCAGGATCTGAATCTTGTCATGCTGCTCCGCTCGCTGGATCAGGGCGTCCACAAAAGCTCTGACATCCTCTCCCTGGATCGTCTTTCGAACCTGGCGCGCGACCCCGCCCAGATCCCCGGACTTCTCGACCAGGCTGACCTGATAACCCATGTCCGCGAGCTTCACAGACGCCGTCATGCCGGCGACACCGCCGCCCACGACCAGCACGTCCTTGCTCACCGGAAGCGTGTAATCCTTGAGCGGTTGGGCGACTCGCACGGCGGCCACCGCCATCCGAAGGAGCTCCTTGCCCTTGGCCAACGCTTCCGCCGGATGATCGGAATGGACCCAGACGTTTTGATCGCGCAGGTTGGCGATCTCCACCAGATACTTGTTCAGTCCGGCTCTGCGCAGAGCATCCTGAAAAACGGTCTGATGCGTTCTCGGGGAGCAACCCCCGATCACCACCCGGTTGAGCTTCTTGTCGCGGATCTCGCTTTCGATCTGTCCCAGGGACTCAGCCGAGCAGGCATGCTTGAGAGTCTTGGCGACGGCCACCCCGGGGATCGACGCCACATCGCCCGCAAGGCTTTCCAGGTCGACCACGCCGCTGGCGCTCATCCCGCAGTCACACACGAAAACGCCGATCTTGGGCTCCTCGCCCGCCACATCGCGCTCGGGCGGAAAACCTTCGTCGCCTTCCGAAACCACCCGAAGCGGACTGAGATGCCCGAGGGCCCCGCAAGCGGCGGCACTGCCTTGGACCAAGGTTTCCGGAATGTCCTTCGGACTTTCAAACATTCCACACACATAGATGCCAGGCTTGGAGGTGGCAAGCGGACTCAGACTGTCCGTCTTGGCATAACCGTGCCGGTTGAGCTCCACTCCGATCTTGGCAGCCAGGGCCTTCATGTCCTCGGTAACACGAAAACCGGTCGTGAGAACGACCATGTCGAACCTGTCTGCCAGAACTTGACTGCCCCCATGGGGAACATAGGAGATGGCCAGCTCTCCCGTCAAACCGCCATCCTGGATGACCGGCTCGATGCTGTGCGGACGGCTCCGAACGAACCGGATGCCATATTCGTTCTTGGCCCTCTGGAGGTAGAGCTCGTAATCCTTTCCAGAGGTGCGCATATCCATGTAGAAAACCGTCGCCTCGATTTCCTTGTCGAACCGCTCGCGCGTGACGATCGCCTCCTTGAGGGCGTACATGCAGCATGCGCTCGAACAGTAGGACACAAAATGCTCCTGCACCCCTCTCGATCCAACGCACTGGATCCAGGCGATCCTCTTGGGCCTGCCGCCGTCCGACGGCCGAACCAGCTCGCCAAGGGTCGGTCCGGAAGCCGAGAGAATGCGCTCGTACTCGAGGCTCGTCACCACGTTCGGGTAGGTCCCGTAACCGTAGGTTTCCAACGCCTGGGGATTGAAGGTCTCGGCTCCAAGCGCCAGAACGATGGAGCCCACCTGGAGCTGCTCGACTCGCTGATTGTCCTCGCGAAGAATGGCCCCCGTCGGGCAGACGTTAACGAGCGCATCGACATTCGAGCACGCCGCCATGTCAACGGAGAACGCGTAGGGCGTCGCCTGAGGATAACGCATGCAGGTCGGAGCGCGAGGATCCAGCCCGGGCGTGAAGCGCACGCATTCGGGGAACTTGCGGTAGCATTCGCCACAAGCCGTGCATTTATCCAAGTCAATGTAACGGGGGCTCGTCTTCAGCGTCGCATTGAAGCTGCCTGCGCTTCCGTCCAACGCATCGAGCTCGGTCATCGTCATGATGTCGAGAGGCAGCTGCCGACCGCTTTCCGAAAGCTTGGGAGACAGCGTGCACACATCACAATTGTTGGTCGGGAAGGTGCGATCCAGCTTTGCCATGAGCCCGCCGACCGCATGAGCCTTTTCGATCAAGACGACATCCCGGCCTGCCTCGGCCAGGTCCAGTGCGGCACGAATGCCGCCCATACCACCGCCGACCACAAGTACCCTGTTGCTCGGTTGGGACTTCCTTTGTTTTTGCATTGCCACCCTGATCCTCTTTATAGGGTTGAATGATCCGTCCTCACGGTTAACACCAGATGCGGGCTTGAACGCTTGACCACTCGGGAATGCACGCCATTTGAAATCCGGTTGCCGTCACACGTCCCATGGCCTTTTGTCGCTTCCCGCGTTGAACAACAAATCACGAAGTATCCTCACCTTCGGGAGTACTCATCCCTCCGCGAATGGGGCACTCCCCTATCAGATGTCCCTTCTCATCCCCCATAGATCCCCTTTTTTCCATTGGTGCGACTTACTCTTCCCTTCCGGCTTGAACAACAAGCCTCGGTGAATCCCATCCGCAACGGACACGGCCAAGGTGCAACCGGCCCGGCGCTACCCGTCCACCGAAACCGACACACGGCTCTTGGGAAAACATGCGAGCAAGGTACGGATCTTCTCAGGTCGAGGCAGGTGATAGACGGAGCGGGAAGGTCGGTTGCAGTCAGGTGAAGTCGCACGTGCGGTCATAAACTGGGGTGCCTCATTGTCCTAGATTCGATTCAGCGCTAACCTGCTCCTCCGATGGCTCCCGCTTCGACCGGGAGCCGGCCCCACCGTGGCTATGCATTTCTCGGACAGGGCGACATCACTGTGTTTTTTTTCACGTTTCCGCGCGCAAAAAAACCCTGCTGATTGGCATTCCGTCAACCCCCGGGGAGCCAAGCGATCTACCCTCAACTGATGCTTCAGGAGATCAGGCGGCGTTCCGTGCTGAGCGTTCCAACCACACAGGTCAGCCCCTGAACCGTCGGGGAGCGCCGACGTCTTTCGACATGCCCATTCCCCGCGGGCTCAAACCGATGCGGGGAAGAGAGGATCCGTCGGTGGGGGATTGGTAAATCTCGAAATCGACGATCTGGCAGCCCATACTATCCCGTGGGCCAAAACTATAACTGGCTTGGTGAAGACTGTCAAATACTTAAACAACGATCCGCACGGCATCCCTGCGCGCTTGACGAGACAATTCTACAAGGAAGTACAAACTGTTACAAGGAGTAGAACATCGAGCGCCGATAAGGATCTCGAACGCCCCCCCAGAGCACTCCAAACCCTCCCCGAATGAGGGATTTTTGTCTAGACAATGTGATCCTTATTATAATAATTAGAGGTTTGTGAAACTTGATTCTATGTTCAATTGTGGGTATGTATTCCTCCGTCCAAGCTCGCGCGTCTCATAGCGGCTGTTCCTGTTCGAGAAGAATCTGCATGCGGAGTGAAACTTTCATGAAGGAAGCCACTGTTACACAAGAAAAGATCGGTGCGGTCATGGTCGTGGGGGGCGGCATCGCCGGAACCCAGGCAGCGCTGGATTTGGCCGCGTCCGGTTTTTCCGTCACGTTGGTCGAGCGGTCGCTCTCCATCGGCGGCGCCATGGCGAAGCTCGACAAGACCTTTCCTACCAACGACTGCTCCATGTGCATCCTGTCGCCTAAGCTCGTCGAGGCCGGTCGGCATCTGAACGTCAGGCTGATCACCTTCGCCGAGATCGAGAGCCTCGAGGGTGAGGCCGGCCATTTCACGGTTACGGTTCGGGAGAAGCCGCGGTACGTGGACCCGGACAAGTGCATTGCGTGCGGTGAGTGCGCGGCGAAATGTCCGAAGAAGGTGAGCGACAGCTTCAACGAGGGTCTGGGGAAGCGCAAGGCCGCCTATGTTCTCTACCCGCAGGCCGTCCCCCTCAAGTATGCCATCGATGAAGACAACTGCATCTATTTTAAGAAAGGCAAATGCAGGGCCTGCGAGAAGGTCTGCCCTGCAGGAGCGGTCGATTTCACGCAGAAGGGGAAGACCCATCGCATCGAGGTGGGGTCGGTCATCCTCGCTCCCGGTTTCACGTCCTGCAATCCGCGCATTTACGACACGTACGGCTACGGAGCGCATCCTAACGTCGTCACCAGCATGGAGTTCGAGCGGATTTTGAGCGCTTCGGGCCCCTTCGAGGGTCACTTGGTACGGCCCTCCGACCGGGAGCCCTGCCGGAAGATCGCCTGGCTCCAGTGTGTGGGGTCCAGGGACATGCACGACGGAGCGCGTCCATATTGCTCCGGTGTCTGCTGCACGTATGCCATCAAGGAAGCGGTGATAGCCAAGGAGCATGCCGGCGGGGATCTGGATACCGCGATCTTCTTCATGGACATGCGGACCTACGGCAAGGATTTCGAGCGATACTACGACCGGGCCCGAAACGAAGGGGGCGTTCGCTTCGTGCGATCGCGCATTCACAGCGTGCAGCCGGATGCACCCGGATCCGGAGACCTGCGGGTGGAGTACGTGGACGATTTGGGCACACTCCACAGTGAAACCTTCGATCTTGTGGTCCTTTCCACGGGCCTTGAAACCTCGAGCGATATGCTCGAGCTGGCCAGGAAGCTCGATGTACGCATCGACGCCAACGGCTTTGCCGAAACCGGCAGCTTCTCCCCCATCCAGAAGTCAAGGCCGGGAATCTTTGTCTGCGGCGCTTTTGCCGGCCCGAAAGACATCCC
>CALBZH010000628.1 GCA_937889795.1 uncultured Syntrophobacteraceae bacterium
TGACGGCCCTTTATCATTACTGTGCCGACTGGTCCGAGTAAAGTTGTTTCCGACGTTCTGACTGCATCGCGCGTCGCAGATGAGTGCAATTCACGACCGTTGGTGATTGCCCTTGGCCAAGGTGTCGGGTGTCTGGTTTCGGGTGTCAGCGAGAGAGGCCAGATGCCGTTCGACTGAACACTGAACACTGAACACTGAACACTGAAACCTGAAACCTGAAACCTGAAACCTGAAACCTGAAACCTGAAACCAACGGTCTCGAATGGTACCCGTCGCGGATTGAGCGGAAAGGAGCCCAATCGTGTCAACGAACAGAGTCATGATTCCTTGCCGGAATCTCCTTCTGGAGGCGGTCGTAACCGAATCGGGGGGGCCCGATGTCGCTGTTGTGTGCCATCCACATCCGCTTTACGGCGGCGACATGGACAACAACGTCGTGGTGGCCCTCGATGAGTGTCTGTTGAAGGCTGGCTGGTCGACGGTGCGGTTCAACTTCAGGGGTGTTGGAAGAAGCACGGGCACTTATGGCGAGGGCGCCGCGGAAGCCGATGACCTCGCTTCGGTCATTTCCTATGTCGAGAAGAGAGGGGCCCGCCGTGTCCATCTCGTGGGCTACTCGTTCGGGGCCTGGGTCGTCCTGGCCGGATTGAAACGGGGCCTCTCCGCAGCCTCCACGATCCTGGCCTCTCCGCCGTTGGATTTCATGGACTTCCAGCCTCTGGAGCTGTCGGGGGGGCCGACGCTGATCATCCTTGGAGATTCCGATTCCTTCTGTGCGGTCCAATCGCTCCACGGGTGGCTGGAGGGGCAGCCTTCCTTGGCAGTCCTACCACGAGTCGCCGTCCTCCCCGGTTGCGATCATTTCTACTGGGGCTGCGAAGAACAGCTGCAACAGCAGGTCAGCGCATTTGTTCGGGATCTCCCTGCCTGACGCGCTCCTGGAAGAAGCCATGGGCCAGCTCGTTGAGCCGGTCGCGGCACTCGACGTGGAGCGCGTGGCCCGCTCCCTGTATTTCGACCAGCCGGGCGCTGGCGATGTTCTGAGCCAGGAAGTAGGCGTTTTCCCGGGGTACGAGCACATCACGGCTGCCCGTGACGACGAGGGTCGGCGCCTTGATCCTGTCGAGTCGTTGGGAGCAGTCGAAACCCGCGATGGCCGCGAGCTGGGCTCGAAACGCATGATCGGGCTGGAGCGGCGGGCTCAATTGAGCCTGACGGTAGGCCGTGACCACGTCCGGCCGGGTCTTCATGCACTCTGGGCTCAGAAAAAGCGGCATGTTCTTGTCGACGATCTCCGCCTGAGAGAGACCGTCGTTGCTCATGAGAATGTTCAGCGCATAGACTGGGGGAGGGAAGCGCGTTGGCCCTCCGCTGTGGGTGCACCCCAAGACCAAAGCCCGAACCCGCTCCGAAGACAGGATCGCCAGCTCCTGGGCGATCATGCCCCCCATGGACAGCCCCATCAAGAGCCCGGTCCATTTTGAGATGGTCGAGGAGGCAGAGGGCATCCTCCGCCAGGTCGACCATCCTGTAGGGGCCAGCGGGCTGACTCGACCGGCCGGCGCCCCGGTTGTCGAGCGTTACGACGTGATAGTGCTTGCTGAGATAAGGAACCTGCCCAAACCAGGACCATGTTCCACCACTTAGACCGCTCAGGAGCAAGAGAGGGTAACCATTGCCGACCGTTTCGTAGTAAAGGGTGATGTCGCCGCAGTGGCAGAATGGCATTAGGATTCACCTGTCGCATGGGTAAGGGGGGATGACATGGGCCTCATCTATCTGCCCCTCGTGTCAAAATTGTTGCCTCCATCGTTTTCGAGATCAAAGAGGATCGTCCCGAGCTTGTGGTGGGTCGCGCTGGCCCATTTCGCGGGAGCCATTTCCCGCGTCTGAAAGCCAATCTGAGCTTCATGCTCGGCCTTCGCACTGAGGTTGCCCGCCCGGTCCCGAATCCGGATTTCCACCCTCAGGTTCTCCCATGGAGAGAACAAATTCCCCCGGGGATAGACCGTGAAGTAGCCGGAGAACGCCCTCTGGTCCGGTCCCACGAGCGGCAGCGTTTCCGTTTGAATGCGCTTACCGAGCTGCGTGACCACAATCCATAGATGGGACATGTCTCCATCCGGGTCGGACGCTTGAACGAACACGTTCCATACCGCTCCGGTGGGCAACGACGAAACGGCGAAAGAATCCTCAAGAACCGGAGGGCTCGATGGAATGGGTATCGCCCGGGACCCTCCGCCCGTTTCCGGCAACGCTGTCATCGTCGTCGGCGCGCATGCTGCAATGCTCAAAGCGATCCATGCTCCCGCTGTTGCGAGGATGGCAAATCGCTTGGTCTTCGATCGGGTGCTCATGGCTCACTCCTGTTTTGAGGTTTATACTATCATAACCACTGCCTGGAAAGCTCACCACGTCTCGCTCAATCCGGGCGGCTCCGCCTCCCATGCGACTTCTGGAAGCTCTCCAGTCCTTGACTCAAGGCGAGCAAAATGACGGACCCCTTAGAAATCCCCATGTCCGAGCATTATATTGAATAAGGTAAAGCCACCTCAAGAGCTGCTGCATGATCTGAGACACGATCCGGGTGTACGATCCCCGGTTGAAGGAGACGGAGATGGAGAGAAACGAACGATCCGGCTGTTTGTACGAGGGGCGGTATTATGCAGATGATGCCGAGCTTTGCACGAAAGAAAGCTGCCTGATCTGCTGCGACGGCAAATGGTGTGAAGCGGACGGGCTTTTTCCCGCAAAGCGCTCGGGCATTCTGGCGCCGTAACTTTGAGATTGGAATGGCAACGAGCCGGAGGAAGCGACCTCTTCCGGCTTGTTGCATCGAATAGTGTCTTGCGCGGAGTGGGAGAATCTTTTATGGTACGTGTCACTGATAATCCCAGGATTGACACTGCCGGCACGCTGAGTGGGTTGGACGAGGAGGAGCATGAGATGGTAGCAAAGAAGGAAGTATGCACGTGCACGAACTGCGGCAACGAAGCCGAGACCATCGTGACTTGTGAGCTCGTGGACGTCGAGGAGTCTCCGGGCAAGATTGTCAAGAAGCAGCATGAGACCAGGAAATGCACGGTTTGCGGCAATGAAGCGGACATGATCATCGACATGGAAGGCTGAGTCGATCCGCCAGAGCGAGGGCTCTGTCAACTTTGTTTCACAAGGTACACCCCCCTTTGATTCCCCCCTTGAGGGGGGTTGGGGGGTGTTTTCTTTCCCGGAATGACTTCTTTGACGGAGCACGAGGGCCAGCTCGCTCTGGCTTGGGTTTCGTCGGTTGGATTCCGAAGGGAGAGCCATCTAGGGGGTGAAGACTTCCCGGGTGGCTTCTTTTGTTGAAGCGTTATAGCTCTTGTGTGCCGAGCGCTCTGAGAGGAAGCCCTGCGAGGATCCTCCTGATTTGCACCGGAATTGCTTCCGCGTGGGCTGAGACCACCTGCCGGTTGTCGAGCACCATTTGACCCGCCACCCAGGCGTACCGAACATCGCTTCCCTTGGCGCAGTAGACAAGCGTGGAAATGGGGTCGTAGAGCGGCGTGAGGTGCGGCTGCCGAAGGTCGAGAGCGATGAGGTCCGCAAGCTTCCCGACCTCAAGACTGCCGATGGCCTCTTCCCAGCCGATGGCGCGCGCACCTTCCCTCGTCGCCATGGCAAGGACTTCTCTAGCGGACGCGACGGTGGGGTCTCGTCGAAATACCTTGCTCATCTTGGCTGCCCGGTCCATTTCCGTGAAGAGATCCAGGTCGTTGTTGCTGGCACAGCTGTCCGTCCCCAGGCCAACACAGACGCCGCATGCGAGAAGATCGGGAAGAGGGGCGATTCCGGACGCGAGCTTCATGTTGCTCTCCGGGTTGTGCGCCACCCGGGCGCGGCGTGCGGCCATCCTCGTCATCTCCTCCTGATCGAGCCAGACTCCATGAGCACACAGGGTGCCGCTGTCGAGAAGCCCCAGCGAGTCCAGGTAGAGTGCGGGGCGCAGGCCGGTTCTCTCCAGGAGGGTATCCACCTCGGACGCTGTCTCGGACAGGTGGATCTGAAAAAGGATGCCTCGCTCGCGGCACAACGCCTTGGTCCATTGAAGGGTGTCTTGTCCGCACGTGTACGGGGCATGGCAGAACAGCGATGGACGGATGCGGTCGCTCGTCGGGAAGACATCAAGGAACTGCAGTGCCCGGTCCCGCGCTTTGGACGGGTCGGGCTGGTCGGGGGAGGGGAAGTCCAGGATCCCCTGGCCGAGAATGGCCCGCATTCCGGCATCGAGCGCGGCCTGAGCCGCCTCTTCCTCGAAAAAATACCCGTCGCAGAACGTCGTGATGCCGTTCCGTAACATCTCGGCGCAGGAAAGCATCGTTCCCCAGTAAACCATTTCCGGCCCCACGAGGGCTGCCTCGGCAGGGAAGATGACGTCGTAGAGCCATCGGTCCAGGGGCAGGTCGTCGGCCAGGCCGCGAAAGACGCTCATGGC
>CALBZH010000629.1 GCA_937889795.1 uncultured Syntrophobacteraceae bacterium
GCGACCACCGAGATCTACACTCTTTCCCTACACGACGCTCTTCCGATCTAATCATCTTCCCGAGGTGTGGCGAGAGGATCCGCGTTGGATGCCTTGTGAAAGAAGTACTCCACCAGTAGGGTTCCATGATGCTGAGGAATGAAGTCCGCCACGACCTCAGGGACTCTGGCTTCGAGTGCCATGGCTTTGCCGTTCCGAACGTGATCACAAATGATTCTGGCGCTTTCACTCGGGTCGATCTCGTCATGAGGGTTCTGATGATTGAACTGGTTCTCCACGAAGAATTGGGGGGCGGCGGACTTCCCGATATCATGATAGAACGCTCCCGCGCGAAGCAGTAGCGTGTTGGCTCCCACAGCCTCTCCGACGGCTTCCGCCAAAAGAGCCACGGTCATCGTATGCTGGTAGGTGCCTGGCGCCTTGGTCAGGAGCTTTTTCAGGAGAGGGTGCTGCGGGTCCGTGTAACGATGGAGCTCGAAGGTCGATGCGGTGTGCCAGAGCCGTTCGAGCAGGGGCAGCAGGATCAAGGCGGTCGGTCCTGCGGCCAATCCTCCAGCAAAGGCCCAAGCCGCTTGATGAAGCACTCCGCTACTGAATACTTCTCCTTGGAATCCTGCCCCTGTTGCAGCTCCAACCATGGCACTGACCCGAGCAGACAACGCGTTGAAGTCCACTGCGGGCAAGAGCACGACGACGACGTTCATGACGGCAATGGCAAGAGAAGGAATGCCTACGTCGTGGCGTTTCCGAATCACAGGACAGGTCAGCAAGGCGAACAACGTCCCAAATGCCAAGAACAGAAGTAGCCCGAACGTGCTTCCGGTCAAGAGATCCACGAGCAGAGCCCCGACCACCGTGGTCGAGGGGGCAAACGTCCG
This sequence comes from uncultured Syntrophobacteraceae bacterium, assembly GCA_937889795.1. Lineage (GTDB taxonomy): Bacteria > Desulfobacterota > Syntrophobacteria > Syntrophobacterales > Syntrophobacteraceae > CALBZH01. Next base: position 879 of record CALBZH010000629.1, read on the forward strand.
ATCGGGAAGGAGCGTCAGCAGCAAAAGCGGCAGCATCCCGATGGGCAGAGCATAAATGGAGAATGGGGTGAAGAGGAGCACTGCCTTCAAGGTGGCGACGGTAGTCATCAATACCGTGAGCAGGACGAGATAAGGGGGCTTCCTCCTGAACTTCGGAGCAATGATCTTGGATAGAAAGACATGATGAAGGAACACGGTGAGCGCGATCGAAAAGAGGATCCATGGCGCTATCTTGACCCCGTTCGGCTTTGCTGCTTCCTGGTGTGCTGCTAGAAGCAGGATGTCTTCTTCGGTAATACGCTTCCGGAAGGGAACCAGGACTTCCCCCGCCTGGTAGGGGACGATCTTTGAAGGATAACGACGAATGATCTCTTCAATTCTTCTGTCATTCTCCTTCTTGTCATATCTGAGGTTGGGCAGCAGGGTGACGAGGGATATCTGCAGAACCGAATCCAGAAGGCTTGGATCCACCTGCCAATACACCTGTGAAACCTTTGTCTTGAGGCTGCGCCGCGCTCCCTCGAGGGTCGTGAGCTCGGCTGCCGGATACGCTATGGTCCCGATGGGATCCGCGTAAAGGACTTCCGCGGTCTTCTTTCCTTTGAGAGGCTCCGGGTCTTCGACAATCTTGCCCTCCAAGATCGATTCTTCAATAGTCAGAATGCCTTCGAGCAGGTTCTTGAGATTCGGGTAGTGAATGATCTGGGCAGTTGCCTCAAGACTCAGCTCGACGCCATATTCCTTTTTCAGATACCTGACAAACGCTCCACCCTCACTTGGATCCTGCGAATGAAGGGAAGACACTTTTTCGATAAGATCCTGCATCTTCTTTCTTGCTAATACGGCTCTCTCCGGGACATGTGTGTAGAGAGGAATATACTGAGACAGTGCTATCTTTCGCTTGCTTCCAAAGGCTTTCTCCTGGTCAAAGTTAAAAGCAACCCGGGAGCGTATCGTGATATAAGCTGGTTTTTCAGGAGAAAGCGGCGATACAAATAGATAGAGGTCCTCTGCGTAGTAGGCAGTTACACTTACGAGTACAAGAATCACATTCAGAATAATCTTCAAGGTTTCACTCGCTTGATCACCCCAGTAGATGCCATTGGGGTGAGGCTATTTAACCACCAAGACTGGAAGATCTGCGAACTCGATCACTCGCTCGGCCACGCTCCCGAGAAGGATGTGAGAAATCCCCCTTCGGCCAAGCTTCCCGAGAACGATGAGATCGGCACCCCATCTGGAAGCTTCGTCGATGATGATCTCATGTGGGATTCCTTCGCGGATCAGGATCTCGGGAGTCGCAACCGCCTCCTCGTGGGCGGTGCAGACCATGTCGCCAAGGAACGCCTGAGCGTCTTTTCTGAGCTCTTCTCTCACGGCGGTGCGGTCCTTTTCGGAAAACCGCGACAGCTGATCCAGGAGAGCTTCGTCGATGACGTGAAAGATCCTCAGCTCCGCCCCATGAAACCTGGCAAGTCTCGCAGCCAGGCATACCGCATCCAGAGAATAGCGGGAGCCATCCACGGCGACAAGAATCTTCTTAAAGAGACCCATGCACGACCTCCTCACGGCCGCCTTTCTGCCGTTTCAGCTGAAAGAGGAATTCCCTCTCCTTCTCCTCGAGGTTCTCTTCGATGTGCTTGATCGTCGCTTCGTAGAGCGGGATGTAGATGTTCTCAAGGGCATTGACGCGCCGGATGGTCTTTCGGATTTCAGTGACCAATCGAAAGAGTCCCACTTCAACCTCCGCCAGTTCCGCCACGACCTCCAATGCCCGATGAATGGTTTGTGCCACCGCATCCATGGACACCCCCACTCCGATGATCCCGTGGGAAGGGATCCGTTCCGGCAGGCTGATGTGCATGAGAGGAAGCGCCACTCCCATGAAGCTTTTTTCCTTGATTTCGATCTCCTCTGATGCACGGCACGCAAGGGACACCCGTTCGCAGGCTGATCGTCCATGCAGAATCATGGATTGCCGCAGGTAACCGTAGGCTTCTTCCAACTCCCGGTTCATCTTCGCCCTCAACCGCTCTGCTTTGCTCGATAGCGAGCGGATGTGGCTCATGAGCGCTTCCTTCTTCTCTTCCAGCAGCTCAAGGCCGTCTCTGGCAAAGGAGCGCTCCTCTTTCAGGCGAAGGAGATTCCCCTTGTTAATGGATACGGGAAGCCTTTCCATTTGCGGATGCCCCTTTTCGTTGCGACCCATGCGTTTGGATTTGCTCGGGCTTTACCCGGGTGAGGTCTCTTGCCGGGAAGATCATGGCGAGGCTCCAGCCCAAATCGAGGGTTTCGAAGACCGACCGCTCTTCATTCGGACTCTGCCGAATGAACTGCCGTTCGAGCCCGAGCGCGAACTTGAGATAGAGCCTGTCATGTGCCGAGAGATCCTCCTCGCCCATGATGGAGGCGAGTGTTTCGATCCGCTTGGAGCGAGCGTACAGCGCGTAAAGCTGGTTCGCCAGATTCTGGTGATCTTCCCGGGTTCGGCCCGGGCCGATCCCGTCGCTCATGAGGCGCGAGAGGGATGGAAGAATGTTGATAGGCGGGTAGACGCCCTTTTGAAACAGCCCCCGGTCCAGGACGATCTGGCCTTCGGTGATGTACCCCGTCAGGTCAGGGATGGGATGCGTGATGTCGTCATCGGGCATCGTGAGGATCGGAATCTGCGTGATGGATCCACTCGAGCCGGCGATCCTTCCCGCGCGCTCATAGATGGACGCGAGGTCACTGTACAGATACCCCGGATAGCCTTTGCGGCTTGGCACCTCGCCCTTGGAGGTCGCGACTTCCCGCAACGCCTCGCAGTAATTGGTCATGTCGGAAAGGACCACCAGGACGTGCATGTTCTCGCGGAACGCGAGATGCTCCGCAACGGTGAGAGCGATGCGCGGCGTGATGAGCCGCTCGATGGAAGGATCGTCCGCCAGGTTCAAGAACATGGAAACATTCTTGAGACCCCCGCTCTCCTCAAGATCCCTCCTGAAGAACTGCGCCTCTTCATGTTTGATGCCGATCGCGGCAAAAACGACCGCGAACCTCTCGCCCCCTTCAAGCAGTTTTGCCTGTCGAACGATCTGGGCCGCGAGCGGGGCGTGCGGGAGCCAGATCGGAAGAGCACACGTCTGAACTCCAGTCACGAGTGGATATC